>NZ_PKFA01000032.1:0-17866 GCF_002919275.1 Thermocrispum sp.
GAGATCGGTCCTGGTCCTGGCCCGAAGCCGGAGCTCGACTTCTTCGGGAAGTACCTGCCGATCTTCTCCGACCAGGACGAAAAGCTCGAGAAGTGGAACGAGGAAGCTGCTCGTGTGGTGGAGGCGTACAACAGATACGCCAAGAGCACCAACGAAAACGCCAGCTCCATTCCCCGTAGCTACGGCGAACTCGTCGGCGGACCCGAAGGCCTGAAGTTCACCGTCGAAGACTCCGGCGGCGGAGGCGGCAAAAAGGTCGGTGGCGGGTTCAACGGCGGCAGCAACAACTACTCCGGCCACACCACGACCTCCGGCTACACCGGTGGCCCGATCTCCTCGGACCCGACCGGCCTGGGCACCTACGGCGGTGGATCCGGCACGTCTGGTACCGGAGGAGGTACCGGAACGTCCGGCACCGGTGGCGTCGGTGGCGTCAATCTGCCCGGTGGACCAGGCGGCACCGGAGGCACCGGCAGCAGCACCCTGCCCTCCGGCGGCCAGTCCGGCTCACTTCCCGGCGGCCTGCCACCCGGCGCGGTACGGCTGCCTGACGGCAGCATCCGCTACCCGGACGGCACCATCCGCACCCCGGATGGTCGGCTCATTCCGCCTGGCGCGACGCGCGCGAGCTCGCGCGGTGGCGGCTTCCGCAGCAGCAGCGACGGCGCCAGTGGCTTCGCTGCCGGTGGCGCGGCGGCGGCCGCCGGCATGATGGGCGGCGGCATGATCGGCGCCGCGGGTGGTGGCGATCACGCCGCGCCTGGTGCGCGCAGCGGGTTCGGCCCCGGCGGTTCCGCGGGTGCGGGCCCGGGCGCCGGCATGGCCGCAGGCAAAGGCATGGGCGGCATGGGTGCCGGTATGGGCCGCGGCGGCATGATGGGCGGCATGATGGGTGCCGCCGGCCGTGGCGGTAAGGGCGAAGAGGACAAGGAACACAAGGACGAGTACTACGTCAAGCAGGAGATGGACCCTGGCCTGAAGACCGAGGTGGACGAGTACGGTGAGAAACTCATCGACGAATCCACCGGTATGACGGTCGTTCCACCAGTCATTGGCGAGTAACCCGTGCTACTGCCCAACCCAGTCTGGCTGACACCCGACACACTCGACTATTTCGCTGCTCGCCAGGGGCTCCGGCTGCCCGCGACGCTGCGGCCGGAGCCCATCTGGCGCGACGAGGAGGAGCTGCGCGCCCTCAGCGGCCAGGCGCACGCCGAGCTCGAGGAGCAAGGCCTGCTCGACCGCGGAGCCCCAAGCGTCGAGCTGGTCATAGCGCTACGTGCGCTCTGTGCTGCCGAGGAGGAGTGCTACGTCTACGCAGCGACGAAGGAAAAACAAACCCGGCTGCACAGCGGCCTGAGCGGCACCGACAGCGTGATCGCCCGGCTCGTCGTCGGCGAGGAAAAGATCGAGCTGCGCGACATCCGTGCCGACACCCTGATCGACGAGATCGTCAACAACCTCGACCCGTGCCCGCCGGCGAGGGAACAGACCATCACCTGCCGGGCGCAGGAGCTCACCCAGCGCAGCTCGGGCATCGCCGTCGAGCGCACCCTGACCCGTGAAGCTCGCCGCATGCAGGCGCTGCACGATCCCAAATCCCGCCTGGCCGTGAACAAGATCATGCTCGCCGTGCGGGACAGCCTGGGGCGGCGCCACACCAGCGGCACGCGGTCGCCCGTCGTGCTCGACGTCGAACCGGGCGTGCGGTGGATCACCTACGTCACCGGCGAAGACAACGATCTGTACCTCAACGCCAGAGGTGCCGATCGTGCGGTGATCGTCGAGCACGTCGGCCGCGAGCTGAGCCTGCTGAAGTCGCAGCACAACTAGGTGGGCGCAATGGAGTCCGGACGGCGTAGGACGACCCCGTGGGAGAGGCTGCCGACCGATCCGGACGACGCGGTGATCTGGGACCGGGAAGGTGACCGGTTCGTCGGCTACCTGCGCCCATGGCATCTGGCGATGGTGCGCGCCCAGGTCGAGTTCATCAGCGCGCTCACCCAGTACCGGCTTGCCGAACACTCCGTCGGCGGCCCGCTCGCGCCGATCGACCCGCGGCTGGACGCCGTCCTGGAACTGCGCAGGCAAACCTGGGCCGGGGAGCGCACCGAACTCGAGCTGCTCATCCCCATGGCCAACCGGTACCGCCGGGTGCTCGACCTGCTGCCCCGGGGAGGCACACGGCTGTACCTGCCCGACTTCACCGCGCGCCATGACCTCGGCGTCACCGCACTCGACCTGGTGCAGCTCCTGGACCGCTGGTTGCTCGCGCTCTACACCGGGGAGACCCTGCACGAGCCGATCGGCCCGTCCGCCGTCGACGACTTCGCGTCGATCCGGGACTGGCTGACCCACCAGATCGTCACTCAGCTGATGCCGGACGAAGGCGATCCCCTCCCCCGGTACGGGATCTCCTGACGCAGCGGGCGAAACGCACCCGCCGCTGGACGCAGTGGTGCCAGGACCGCCACCGAAGCTGGTAGACAAGGCCGCCGGACGCAGTGGTGCGGACCGCCGCCGAAAGCGGTGGACAAGACCCCATCGAAGGCAGCAGACAAGACCGCTACCGGACGCGGTAGACAAGACCGCCACCGGAAGCGTAGGCCAGCACCCGCCGCCACCAGCCGCCGACGGACGAACTCACCAGGCAAGCGACTGGTACGTACCCGAGCCCAGCAATCTGCGAGCGCGAAAGTGCTCGGCGTATCTTGCGCCATCCGTGGCGGCGACCACGGTTCCAAGGACACCGATGCACACAAGCAGGTGCCTGCCGGTTTGAGAGTGGCAGATGCCCGTGCCGGGCACAGCACCACCACGCCAGCGGCGGCCCCGCTGGAGACATCGCCCGGGCCCACCTTGTGGTTGTCAGGTGGTCAAGTAGCCATGGCTATCGAGGTCCACCATCTGCGGCCGGCACCCGGTGCGAAGCGGGACAAGGTCCGCGTCGGCCGGGGGTGACGGCTCGGGCAAGGGCCACCCCAGGACCAACGCCGAACCGCACCCACGACCGACAGCCAACCCCACCCCACCACCAACACCGGACCGCACCACACGACCGAAACCGAACCCCACCCCACCACCGACACCGGACCGCACCACACGACCGGCACCGGACCGCACACGGGATCAACGGTGGACCTCGCCCCCGGGTTGGCGGTGGACACCAGGACCTGGGTACCGGTCAGCATGGCGGGCTTGGCGGGCCGAAGCGAGGACGGGTCGCTGCGCGACCGAGCGACTTGTCACGCACTCGGGACACATGCCGCCACCGGCGTCGGCCGAACATCTAGGCTGCAATCCGTGACAGCTGACAACGTTGACAACGTGGACAACGCAGCGGCCGCGGCCCACGAACTGGCCCGGCGCACCGGAGTGGCCAAACACGACTTGGCGCTCATCCTCGGCAGCGGCTGGCGTCCTGCCGCCGACGTGATCGGCGCCCCCACCGCCGAGATCCCGCTGCACGAACTCCCCGGCTTCGCCGCGCCGACCGCCATCGGGCACGGCGGCACAGCGCGGTCGGTCGAACTCGGCAACGGCCGTCGCGCGCTGGTGCTGCTCGGCCGCACCCACCACTACGAAGGCAAGGGCATGGCGGCCGTCGTGCACGGGGTGCGTACCGCTGCCGCTGCCGGTGTGCGCACGGTGCTGCTGACCAACGCCGCCGGTGGCCTGCGCGAGGACATGCAGGTCGGCCAGCCGGTGCTGATCAGCGACCACCTGAACCTGACCGGGCTGTCGCCGCTGGTCGGCCCGCACTTCGTCGACCTCACCGACCTCTACTCCCCCAGGCTGCGACAGCTCGCCAAGGAGATCGACCCCACCCTCACCGAAGGCGTCTACGCGGGCATGGTCGGGCCGCATTACGAAACCCCGGCCGAGATCCGCATGCTCCGCACCCTCGGCGCCGACCTGGTCGGCATGTCCACCGTGCTGGAGGCCATCCAGGCCCGCGCGCTCGGGCTCGAGGTCTTCGGCCTGTCCCTGGTCAGCAATTTGGCCGCCGGCCTGTCCGGTCAGCCGCTCGACCACGAAGAGGTCGTCGAAGCGGGCCGGGCGGCCGCCAACCGGATGGGTTCGCTGCTGCGCGAGCTCATGATGCGGGCATGAGCATCCCGGCAGAACTGCGCGACGCCGCCTACCGGTGGATCGCCGACGACATCGACGAAGCGACCAAGGCCGAGCTCCAGCAGGTCCTCGCCCGCGCACTGGGCGGTGACCCCGCCGCACGCGACGACCTCGCCGACCGCATGGCCGGGCCGCTGAAGTTCGGCACCGCGGGCCTGCGCGGCCCGGTGCGTGCCGGGCCGAACGGCATGAACCGCGCGGTGGTCGTCCGCACCACGGCTGGCGTGGCGTCGTGGCTCCAGGCCAACGGCCACGGCGGCGGGCTCGTCGTCGTGGGGCGCGACGCCCGACGTGGCTCCGAAGCCTTCGCCGCGGACGCCGCGGGAGTCCTCGCCGCTGCCGGGTTCGACGTGCGGCTGCTGAGCCGCCCGCTGCCGACACCGGTACTGGCTTTCGCCGTGCGGCACCTTGGTGCGGTCGCGGGAATCCAGATCACCGCGTCCCACAATCCCGCGCCGGACAACGGCTACAAGCTCTACGACGCCAGCGGGGCACAGATCATCCCACCCGCGGACACCGAGATCGAAGCGGCCATCGCCGAGGTCTCCTCGGCACACGCCGTTCCTCGCGCCACGACGTACCAGACACTGGCCGACGACGTCGTGGAGGCCTACCTGGAACAGGTCGCGCAGGTGCCTCGGCTCTCGGCGCGCGACATCCGGATCGCGGTGACCGCGCTGCACGGAGTCGGTGCGCAGACTGCGGCCGAAGCCTTCCGCCGCGCCGGCTTCACCGACGTGCACTTCACCCAGGACACTCCCGACCCCGACTTCGGCGGGATGACCTTCCCCAACCCCGAGGAGCCCGGCGCCTGCGACGAGCTTCTCGCCTTGGCCAGGCGCATCGACGCCGACATCGCGATCGCCTTCGACCCGGACGCCGATCGCTGCGCGGTCGGCGTCCCGGACGGCTCGGCTGACGGTGGCTGGCGCATGCTCTCCGGGGACGAAACCGGCGGGCTTCTGGGCGAGCACGTGCTGGCGACCGAACCCACCACCGAGGGGGTGCTGGTGGCCACGACCATCGTTTCCTCCTCCTTGCTGAAGTCGATCGCCGCCGCGCACGGCGCGCAGTACACCGAGACGCTGACCGGCTTCAAGTGGCTGGCCCGTGCCGGCGACAACCTGGTGTTCGCCTACGAGGAAGCGCTGGGGCTGTGCGTCGACCCCGCCGCGGTGCGGGACAAGGACGGGATCTCCGCGGCGTTGATGGTCGCCGGATTGGCCGCTGCCCGGAAGGCCGCCGGATCGTCGCTGCTGGAGGGACTTGACGAGCTCGCGCGCCGCCACGGGGTGCATCTGACCCAGCAGATCTCGATCCGGCTGGGATCTCCGGCGCAGGCGGCCGAGCGCGTGGCGCGGCTGCGCGCCGAGCCACCGGCAACCCTCGCCGGCACGCCCGCCGAGCTGGACGATCTCCGGCCCAGGACCGACGGGATCCGGCTGCTGGCGGACGGGCTGCGAGTGGTGGTCCGGCCCTCCGGGACCGAGCCGAAACTCAAGGCGTACCTGCAGGTCGTGCAGCCCGTCCCGGCCGACGACCAGCTTGCCGCGAGCCGCCGGGAAGCCGAGCGGAAGATGTCAGCACTGCGCGCAGATGTGCGGCAGTTGCTCGGTGCGTAGCGTGGTCGTCGCGCGAGCCGCGCGACGACCGACGGGCACGAGGTGACGACGAAAGGACGACATGGCGCGACTGCTGATCGTTCACCACACGCCTTCACCCAATGTCGCGGCGATGTTCGAGGCCGTGGTCGACGGCGCCACCACCGACGAGATCGAGGGCGTCGAAGTGGTCCGCAAGGCCGCCCTGGCCGCCACGCCGACCGATGCACTCCAGGCGGACGGCTACATCCTCGGCACGCCGGCCAACCTCGGCATGATGAGCGGCGCGCTGAAGGTCTTCTTCGACACGATCTACTACCCCTGCCTGGATGACACGCGCGGCCGCCCGTACGGCCTGTACGTGCACGGCAACAACGACACCACCGGCGCCATCCGCGGCATCGAATCGATCGTCACCGGGCTGGGCTGGCAGCGTGTCACCGCAACCGTCTCGGTGACCGGGGAGCCGACCAAGGAGGACCTGGAAGCCTGCTGGAACCTGGGCGCCACGGTCGCCGCCAGCCTCATGGCGTGACCCGATCGGAGCACGGGACGGCCGATGATCATGATGATGTCGTGACGTTCGCAGCGGACACCTGGTGGCAGAACCCGTTCGGCGGCCAGGCCGAGCCGGACGCCGTCGTGCCCGCCGTCACCGGCATCATCGCGCTGTTCGTGGTGCTGTCCGGCCGTCCGTGGCGAGTGGCCCGGCACGTGGTGACCCTGGTGCACGAGGGTGGACATGCCCTGGCCGCGGTGCTGGCCGGCCGCAGGCTGGAGGGCATCCGCCTGCACTCCGACACCTCGGGCCTGACGTTCTCCCGCGGCAGGCCGACCGGTCCGGGCGTGGTGTTCACCATGCTCGCCGGTTACCCCGCTCCCGCCGTCCTCGGCGTGGTGTTCGCCGGACTGGCCGCCGCCGACCGGATCTCCGCCGTGCTGATCATCGCGGCCATCGGCATCTGCGGCATCCTGGTCATGATCCGCAACGTCTACGGCGTCTTCGTGGTGCTGCTGACCGCCTTCGTGCTCGCCGTCGTGGCGTTCACCGGGCCGGCGAATCTCATCTCCGCCTTCGTCTACACCATCACCTGGCTGCTGCTGCTCGGCGCGATCCGCCCGCTGTTCGAGCTGCAGGCCAAACGCCGCCGCGGCGCCGCCTACAACTCCGACGTGGACCAGCTGGCCAGGTTGACCGGTGTCCCGGGGTGGCTGTGGATCCTCATCCTGGGCGTCATGGTCACCTGCACCCTGGTCGTGGGCGGGGCCTGGCTGCTGGAACCGATGTTCCGGCGCATGTGAGCCGGCTCGCGCTCAGCAGCGCCGAACAAGACCCGGGGCCGCAGCGTAGTCGTGGCCGCTCCCGGCCGGCATCAGTTCTTCCGGTGCACCGCCAGCCCGGCGAAGCTCTGCACCACGGGCATCAGCTCGATGACGTTGATGTTGACGTGCGGTGGCTGGCTCGCCGCCCAGATGGCCGCCTCGGCGACGTCCTCCGGCGTCAGCGGCTCCGTGCCCTCGTACACCGCTGCGGCCTTCTCGTCGTCCTGCAACCGCACGTTCGAGAACTCCGTGTTCCCGGACAGCCCCGGCTCGATGCAGGTCACGCGCACCCCGGTGCCGTGCAGATCACTGCGCAGGTTGAGGCTGAACTGCCGCACGAAGGCCTTCGTCGCGCCGTAGACGTTGCTCCCCGGGTACGGATACGTCCCCGCGATGGATCCGATGTTGATCACGTGCCCGGAACCCCGCGCGACCATGCCGGGCAGCACCGCCCGCGTGCAGTACACCAGCCCCGCGCAGTTGGTGTCGATCATCTGCTGCCAGCCGTCCAGGTCGGCCTCGTGCGCAGGCTCCATCCCCTTGGCCAACCCGGCGTTGTTCACCAGCACGTCGATGGTGGCGAACTCTTCCGGCAGCGTCTCGATCGCATGGTTGACCTGCACCCGGTCCCGCACGTCGAGCTCCAACGGCAGCACCGACGGACCCAGCTCGTCGGCGAGCGCCTGCACCCGCTCACGCCGCCGCGCCGCGGCGATCACCCGGTCGCCGCGCGCAGCCCAGCGGCGGACCATCTCGGCTCCGAACCCCGCGCTGGCACCGGTGACGAACACCGTAGACGTCATGATCGACCTCCTTCGCGCCCGAGGGTAGCGAGCCGGCCACGACATGCGCCGTCGACCAGCCGCGTGCGCGCGAAGCCGGGTCACACGCCCATGGGATGCCAGACCGTCTTCTCCTCCAGGTACGGGCGCAGGCGCTCCAGGCCGGGGGTCGCGGTCCAGTCCGGCTCCTGCCGCGGAGCCCGCACCAGGCGCTTCACCGTGTCGGCCGCGGCGCGCTCCAGCTCGGCCCGGGCCGACGGTTCGACACCGGTGAGGTCGAGGGCGTTGACGTCGGCGTGCGAGGCCATCCACGGCGCCAGTTCCTCGGCCCGCCCGGTCAGCACGTTCACCACACCACCGGGGACGTCCGAGGTCGCCAGCACCTCGGACAGCGTCACCGCGGGCAGCGGACGTTCGGCGCTGGTCACGACCACCGCGGTGCAACCGGTGGCCAGCACCGGGGCCACCACGCTGACCAGCCCCAGCAGCGACGACTTCTGCGGGGCGAACACCCCGACCACCCCGGTCGGCTCGGGCACGGTGAACGAGAAATACGGCCCGGCCACCGGGTTCGCCGCACCCAGCACCGCGGACAGCTTGTCGGTCCAGCCCGCGTAGTACACCCACCGGTCGATGGCCGCGTCCACCAGCGCCTCCGCCCGGCGCGGCTGCACGCCCTCGGCGGCACGCACCTCAGCGACGAACTGATCCCGGCGACCCTCCATCACTTCCGCCACCCGGAACAGCACCTGCCCGCGGTTGTAGGCCGTCGCGCCCGACCAGCCCGCGAACGCCTTCCGCGCGGCCACCACGGCGTCCCGCAAGTCCTTCCGGGACGCGTGCGCCACGTTGGCCAGGAACCGGCCGCGCGTGTCGGTCACCGGGTAGGAGCGGCCCGACTCCGACCGGGGGAACTTCCCCCCGATGTACAGCTTGTAGGTCTTCGCCACGGCAAGTCGGGTGTCAGACATCGAGGTAAGCCTCCAGCCCCGCGCGGCCGCCCTCGCGACCGAATCCGGATTCCTTGTAGCCGCCGAACGGTGCGGTCGGGTCGAAGCGGTTGAACGTGTTGGCCCAGACCACCCCGGCCCGCAGCTGGGCGGTCATCCACAGGATCCGGGAGCCCTTCTCGGTCCAGATCCCCGCGGACAGCCCGTACGGGGTGTTGTTGGCCTTGGTCACCGCCTCCTGCGGGGTACGGAACGTCATCACCGACAGCACCGGCCCGAAGATCTCCTCCCGCGCGATCCGCATCGACGGATGCACGCCGGAGAACACCGTCGGGGCGAAGAAGAAGCCCTTCTCCGGCAACGGGCACGGAGACGTCCACCGTTCGGCGCCCTCCGCCTCGCCGGAGGCCACCAGCTCGCGGATCTTCGCCAGCTGCTCGGCGGAGTTGATCGCGCCCACGTCGGTGTTCTTGTCCAGCGGGTCGCCGATGCGCAGCGTGGACACCCGGTAGCGCAGCTTCTCCAGCAGCTCCTCGGCGATCGACTCCTGCACCAGCAGCCGCGACCCGGCACAGCACACGTGGCCCTGGTTGAAGAAGATGCCGTTGACGATGCCCTCCACCGCCTGGTCCAGCGGGGCGTCGTCGAACACGATGTTCGCCGCCTTGCCGCCCAGCTCCATGGTCATCTTCTTGCCGCTGCCCGCCAGCTGCCGCTGAATGATCTTGCCGACCTCTGTGGAGCCGGTGAACGCCACTTTGTCGATGCCCTGGTGGCTGACCAGCGCGGCACCCACGTCCCCGGCTCCCGGCACGATGTTCACCACCCCGGGCGGCAGCCCGGCCTGCTGGCACAGCTCGCCGAAGACCAGCGCGGTGAGCGGCGTCGTCTCCGCCGGCTTGAGCACCACCGTGTTCCCGCACGCCAGCGCGGGCGCGATCTTCCAGGCCAGCATCAGCAGCGGGAAGTTCCACGGGATGACCTGGCCGGCCACTCCCAGCGGCTGCGGATCCGGCCCGTAGCCCGCGTAGGACAGCTTGTCCGCCCAGCCCGCGTGGTAGAAGAAGTGCGCAGCGGCCGTCGGGATGTCGACGTCCCGCGACTCCTTGATCGGCTTGCCGTTGTCCAGCGTCTCCAGCACCGCCAGCTCACGCGCCCGCTCCTGGATCAACCTGGCCAGCCGGAACAGGTACTTGGCGCGCTCGCTGCCGGGCATCCGGCGCCACACCTTCTCGTAGGCGTTCCGGGCCGCCTGCACCGCCCGGTCGATGTCCGTGGTGTCCACGGTGGAGACCTCGGCGAGCACTTCTCCGGTCGCCGGGTTGATCGTCTTCAACGGCTCGCCGTTGCCGTCCACGAACTCGCCGTTGATGAACGGACGGTAGTGCGGCTTCAAGTTGGCGATGTCACGGTTCTCCGGCGCCGGGGCGTAGTCGAACAGGGCCATGGTCAGTTCACCGTCACGTAGTCAGGGCCCGAGTAGTGGCCGTCGAGCTGGGTTCTCCGCTGCAACAGCAGGTCGTTGAGCAGGCTGGACGCCCCGAAGCGGAACAGCCGCGGGGTCAGCCACTCCTCGCCGGCGACCTCGTTGACCGCCACCAGGTAGCGGATCGCGTCCTTGGCCGAGCGAATGCCACCGGCCGGCTTCACGCCGCGCAGCTCGCCGGTGGCGGTGTACCAGTCGCGCACCGCCTGCAGCATGACGTGCGTGACCGGCAGCGTCGCCGCGGGCTGCACCTTGCCGGTGGAGGTCTTGATGAAATCGGCGCCGGCCAGCAGCGCCAGCCACGAAGCCTTGCGCACGTTGTCGTAGGTGACCAGCTCGCCGGTCTCCAGGATCACCTTCAGGTGGGCGTCCCCGCACGCCTGCTTGACCGCCCTGATCTCGTCGAACACCGCGCCGTAACGGCCGGAGAGGAACGCCCCGCGGTCGATCACCATGTCCACCTCGGTGGCGCCCGACTCGACGGCCAGCTTGGTGTCGGCCAGCTTGACCGCCAGGTTGGACCGGCCGGACGGGAACGCCGTGGCGACGCTGGCCACGCCGATCCCGGTGCCTTCCAGCGCTTCCACCGCCGTGGCGACCAGGTCCGGGTACACGCACACCGCGGCCACCCTCGGCGTGTCCGGTCGTTCCGGGTCCGGCTGGCGGGCCTTGGCGCACAGCGACCGGACCGTGCCGACGGTGTCGGCCCCCTCCAGCGTGGTCAGGTCGACCATGCTGATCGCGGTGTTCAACGCCCAGAGCTTGCTGGCCTTCTTGATGCTGCGAGTGGCCAGGCTCGCCGCGCGTTGTTCGACACCGACTTGGTCGACGCCGGGCAACCCGTCCAGGAACCGGCGCAAGCTGGATTCGTCCCGTGTGGCCTCGTCCAGCCCGGAGAGTGCTGCTTGTGGCATACGCCGAGTCTAGGCCCGCACGGCCGATGGCGGCGCCCGCCGTCGTCAGATCATGCGGTGCTTGTCCGGCGGGTCCTTGCGCGGCTTGCGCCGGACCGTCACCCCGCCCATGATCGCCACTCCGCCGATGGTCACGCGCGGCCCGTTCGGATCGGGGTCGGGGCGGGCGTCGCCCTTGCTGTCGAACGCCCCCAGCACACCGAAGCCGGTGACTTCCACGTAGATGTCGTCGGGCACCACGATGTCGATGCCGCCCATGATGGCGACCGCGGTGATGGTGGTCTCCCGCTCGGCGAAGCGCGCCCGCCGCAGGTCGATCTCCACGCCGCCGCACAGGGCGAAGCTGTTGTGCTCCGGCGGTACCACCCAGTTGCCCTTGCGCGCCGTCCCGGAAAAGATCGCCACCGAGGTGGCCGAGCCCGGAGTGCCGCCGATGAGCTCGTGGCCGGTGGTCTGCTGGGCCGCCGTGTTCGGCGTGCCCAGCTGGACGACGCCCTGCGCGTTGGGCAGGTCGGCCGTGATCGGCGCCAGCTCCTCCAGCGTCTTGGCCGCGTACACTCGGTCCAGCCGCTCTTCCAGCTCGCTCACCGTCAGCCGGCCTTCGCCAAGCGCCTGGTGCAAGACCGCGGCGACACGTTCACGATCCGCGTCGGACGCGCGCAGAGCAGGCTGCTTGGCTTGCTCGCGGGCATTGTGCTGTTCGGCGCGCTCGTTGCCGGGATGCTCGCTCACCCACACGAGGGTAGCGGCAGGCTAGTCTCTCCCATCATGGACGTAACCGTCGTCGATCACCCGCTCGCCCGCGTCCGGTTGTCCAAGATGCGCGACGCCCGGACCGACAACGCCGCCTTCCGTCTCGCTTTGCACGACCTGACCCAGATGCTGGTCTACGAGGCGATGCGGGAAGCCCCGGTGCGCAAAGAGCCGATCACCACGCCGGTGGCGGACACCGACGGCTACAAGCTGGCCGAGCCGCCGCTGCTGGTGCCGGTGCTGCGCGCCGGGCTCGGCATGGCCGATCAGGCGCACCGGATGATCCCGGAGGCGCTGATGGGCTTCGTCGGGCTGGCCAGGGACGAGCAGACCCTCATGCCCACCCCCTACATGGAGTCGTTGCCGCCCTCGCTGGCCGGCCGCCCGGTGTTCGTGCTTGACCCGATGCTGGCCACCGGCGGCTCGATGGAGTACACCATCCGGCTGCTGACCGGGCGGGGCGCCGCCAACGTCACGGCGATCTGCGTGCTGGCCGCGCCGGAGGGCCTGGCCCGGCTGGAGAAGTCCGGGCTGCCGGTGCGGGTGGTGACCGCGAGCATCGACGAGCGGCTGAACGACGCCGGTTTCATCGTCCCGGGCCTGGGTGACGCCGGCGACCGGCTCTACGGCAAGCGCTAGGCCCGGTCCGTGCGGACCGCCGCGCTGAGGTGGGCCACGACCCCGTCGAGCGGAACCGACGTCTGCTCACCGGAGGTCATGTCGCGCACCGTGACGGTGCCCGCTTCCTGCTCGGCGGGCCCGTAGAGCACCGCGTACGCGGCGCGCTGGGCGTTGGCCCACTTGAGCTGCCTGGCCAGCTTGCCGGACGAGCCGAGGTACACCCCGGTGCGCAGACCCGCGGCCCGCAGATCCGCGGCCAGCTTGAGCACCCGCTCCTCGGCGCCGAGCACGGTCACCGCGACGTCGAGTCCGCGCGCCTCGGTGGCCTCGGCCTCCTGCTGCGACAGGATCCGCTCGAGCCCGATGGATCCGCCCACCGCGGGCATGTCCGGGCCGCCCAGCGCGGCGACCAGACCGTCGTAGCGGCCGCCCGAGGCGATCGAACCGGTGAACCCGGCTGCGGTGACCTCGAAGATCATGCCGGTGTAGTAGTCGAGCCCGCGGACCATGCGCGGAGCGAACCGCACCGGCAGCCCGGCGGTGAGCTCGAGCAGCCGGTCCACCTGGGCCAGCCCCTGCTTGCCCTGCTCGGAGTCGTCCAGCCGGGCGCGGACGACCTCGGGATCGCCCGCGGTGAGGTCGTCCACCAGCGCTTGCGCGTCCGCTTCGGCCAGACCCCGCTCGACCAGCTCGGCGACCACCTGCGCCGGCTCCAGCTTGTTCAGCTTGTCCAGGGTGATCAGCACCGGGCCGCCCAGCTCGGCGGGCACCCGGTAGGCCTGCAACAGCCCGAACAGCACCTGGCGGGAGTTCAGCTCGATGGTGAACTCCTCCACCCCGAGCGCCCGCACCCCGTCGTGCACGATCGCCAGCACCTCGGCGTCGGCCAGCTCGGACGACGAACCCACGATGTCGAAGTCGCACTGGGTGAACTCGCGGAACCGGCCCTTGCCCGGGCGGTCGGCACGCCAGACCGGGCCGATGGCGTACCGCTTGTACGGCGACGGCAGCTGGGAGCCGTAGGTGGCCACCACCCTGGCGAGCGGGACCGTCAGGTCGTAGCGCAGCGCCAGGTCCGCCTCCCCGGACGCCTCGTGCTCGCCCCGCTTGAGGATCTTGAAGACGAGCTTGTCGCCTTCGTCGCCGTACTTGCCCAGCAGCGTCTCGATCCGTTCGAAGGCGGGCGTGACGAGCGGGTCGAAGCCGTACCGCTCGAACACCTCCCGCACGGTGGCGAACGCGGCCTCACGACGGCGGACCTCGTCTGCCAGGAAGTCCCGGGTTCCGGACGGCGGCTCAGCGGCCTGCGCCATGAAGTGTTTCCTCCCTGGTGACCGGCGACGGCCGGCCTGGTGATCGGCAATGTCGGGTGATGACCGGCAAAGCTGCCGGTGCCGGGCGAGGTGAGGCACTGCTGCCCGCCCCTGGCGACGGCCCGCCCGGCGGACACGTCAATGGGCTAGCCCTATTCTGCCCGTTCGTCCTCGGCGGCCGTGCGCCGGTGCGACGCGACGAACACCGCGAGCAGCGCACCCGCCAGGCAGATGAACACGGTGATGGAGAAGATGTCGGTGTACTGGGCGAGCAACGCCTCGTTGCGCCCCTCGAGAAGCGCCTGCTCGATGCGCTTGGCCTCCTCCGGCGGCACCCCGATGGGCAGGCCGACCTCGGACAGCACCTTGTTGTAGTCGGTCCAGAACCGGTGCAGGCCCCATGCGGTCAGCGCCGCGACACCCACCAGCATCCCGACCATCCGCGCCACCACCACGGCGGCGGAGGCGATGCCGTGCTGCACGGAGGGCACCACGCGCAGCACCGCCGAGGACAGCGGCGCGATCACCAGCCCGAGCCCGAAGCCGACGACGGCGAGATCGGTGTCCAGCACCGGCAGGTCGATCAGGCCCAGGTCGTGCCGCGCGGCCCGGGGATCCTTCGGCCAGCGCGACAGCAGCGCGAAACCGCCCGCCGCGACGACCATGCCCGCCACGGCGACCCAGCGATCGGTGAGCCGGGTGGCCAGCCAGCCGCCCAGCACCGCGCCGACCGGCAGCGCGACGAGGAAGCGCAGCAGCAGCATGATCGCGCCCGCGTCGTCGGTGCCCAGCAGCGACTGCGCGAACAGGTCCACGTCGACCAGCGTCACCATGAGCGCGGCGCCTGCCATGGCGCTGGCTCCCAGCGTGGCCAGGAACGGTCCGATCCGGACGCCGGTGGTGTCGATGATCTTGGTGCGGGCCCGCAGCTCCCAGCCGACGAACGCCAGCAGGGCCACGCCGGCGCAGGCCAGCAGCAAGCCACCGTCTTCCGGCAGCACCTGCTTGCCGGGGTCCGAGTTGTACAGCCCGGTCACCAGCAGCCCGAGCACCACGGCGAGCAGCACGCCGCCGACCACGTCGACCTTGCGGCGCTGCTCCGGGTCCCCTGCCTGCGGACGTCCCGGCAGCGCGAAGTGCACGGCCACCATGGCCAGCAGCGCGAGCGGCACGTTCACCCAGAACACCCCGCGCCAGCCGGCGAGCGCGGCCAGCGCCAGCCCGAACAACGGCCCCAGCACGCTGCCCAGCTCCTGGGCGGCCCCGACCGCGCCGAGCACCGCCGCCCGGCGCCGCGCCGCCCACAGGTCGGCGGCCAGTGCCATGGTCACCGGCAGCAGGGCACCGCTGGCGACTCCCTGTACCACCCGGCCGACCACCAGCATCGTCACGTCGCCGGACAGCGCGGTGATCACCGAACCCGCGGCGAATCCGCCGAGGCACAGCTGCAGCAGTGGCTTGCGCCCGAATCGGTCGGACGCCTGCCCCAACAACGGCATCGCCGCGATGTAGCCGAGCAGGTAGCCGGTGACGATCGGGGTCAGCCGCTGCAGCTCGTTGATCGGGATCCGCAGCTCGTCGATGATCTGCCGGAACAACGCGACGACCACGTAGGTGTCCAGCGCGCCCAGCAGCACGGCGAGCGTGCCCGCGCCGATCGCGCCGACGCGGGCGCGGCGACTGATCGTCCGGGTCATCAGGCGGGAGGTTCGACGGTGACCGGCTCGTTGATCTTCGACAGCGTGACCGTGAGCTTGCCTGCCGGCTCACCGGGGAAAGTGGCGGTGGCCTGCACCGGCTGGTGCCCCTCGGCGGTCACCCACAGCGACACCGGCACGTCCGCAGCCGCCTGCGGGACCAAGCCGGCGATGGACTCCTTGGTCGCCGTGCCGTCGATCTTGTAGGCGCTGACCTCGCCGACCTTCTCCTGCTTGACCGTCTTGGCGTCGGCCAGCTCGCCGATCAGCTTGGCCACCCCGCGCTGCGGGTCGAGCACCGCCGAGAAGTCGTAGACCAGCTTGGCCTGCGCCTCGGGGATCTCCTGGTACTGCCCGCTTCCCGGATCGAGGTACAGCGTGCCGCCGGCCAGCACGAACTTGGCCTCGACCCGGTTGCCCATCAGCGTCATGGTCGCGGTGCCCTTGGCCGCCACCCGCTTGTCCTGCAGGCTCAGGTCGCCGTCGATGTTCTCGAAGGCCACCCCGGGCACGTTGCCCGACGTGCGGACGACGAAATGCGTGCTGGTGATCTCGGCTGCGGCCTTCGCCGCGTCGTCCAGCAGCCCCTTGGCCTCCGGGAGCGACCCGCTCGGCGCGGGCTCGTCGTCACCGGTACACGCGGCGGCCACCAGCGCAACGGCAGCCAGCATCACCAGAGCAAGTCGTCGTAGACGGAGCATGCCTGCATCGTAGAGCGTGCCCGTGCCGCGGTGGCCGCGATGCTGAAAGTGCCCTGAGGAGCCTCACCAGCACCGGATGCGCCGAGTCGCCGAGTACGGTCGGATCATGGCACGACTGACCCGCGCCGAGCGTCAGGCACGCACGCGCGCCCAGCTGATCGCCACCGCCAAGGAGCTGTTCCTGCGCGACGGCTACGGGCCGACGTCGCTGGAGAAGGTGGCGGAAGCGGCCGGGTTCTCCAAGGGAGCGGTCTACTCCAACTTCCGCAACAAGAACGAGCTGTGCCTCGCCGTGCTGGACGCCATCCACGCCGAGCAGATCGCGCAGATCACCGAGGCGGTCAGCTCGGCGGCCTCGATCGAGGAACGCATCGCTCGGCTGCAGCGCTGGGCGGAGGAGAACATCGGCGACGAGGCCCGGACGACGCTGGAGGTGGAGTTCGCGCTCGCCGTACGGCACGACGAGCACCTGCGCCGGGAACTCGCCGGCCGGGACAAGGGCATGCGCGACGTGATCGCCGATCTGGTGCGGGAGAGCACCGAGCGGTTCGACGTGGACGTGCCGATGCCCGCCGACAACCTGGCGGCCGTGTTGCTGAGCCTGGGGATCGGCCTGAGCGTGCAGCGGTTGCTCGATCCGGGGATCCCGGCGTCGTTGCTCACCGATCTGGTGCGCACGTTGATCACCGTCACTCCACGTGCCCAATCCGGTACGGGCAGCAATGACGTCGGCGACGGGGCTACCATCCGGCCGTGATCGACTCGTGCTCCGACAGTGCGGGGATCAGGCATGGTCGACGATCCCGGCACCGAGCTCGAGGCCTGGCAGACCCCGGATTTCCTCCCCGGATGTCGTCGAGTACGACACCCCGATGGAAGTGACCGCGTACGTCGCGCGCATGGACGACTGACCCGGTAGGAAGTGGCGGATCCGCCCAGGCGGCAAGTGCCGCACGGCCGGTCCGCCTTGTCATGACAGGCAGGAAGGAGCGACCTGCTTGATCAGCGCCACCAGCATCGCCACCAGCACCGCCAGCAGCACCGCCACCGGTGCGGCCACCGGCACCGCGGTTGAACCACCGCTGCTACGGAAGCACTCGACCGTGCGCTGGGCGTACACGCATCTGAACAACACCAATCCGGTGCTGTACAGCACGTCCGAGCAGCATGCGCGGGTGCGCGCCGCCGGGGTGGAGCTCCCGCCGGACGGCACCGTCCTCGAGCTGTGATGCGCTAGTCCGCACGAGCAAGAACCGGCGGCCGACGGCGGCTCGTGGTACGGGGCTTCCAGCGGGACACAGCCACGCCGGCCAGGCACAGAGCACCCCCGAGGAACGCCGTGAACGAGGGCAGCTCGCCCAGCATGATCCAGGACATCGACACCGTCACCGCGGGTACCGCGTACAACGTCACCCCGGCCTTGCCTGCCGTGGTCCGCGACAGGGCGTAGGCCCACGTGGTGAACGCGATCGCCGTCGGGAACACGCCCAGGTAGACCATGTTCGCCGTCGCCGGCCACGGCGCCGAACCGACGTCGCTGATCAGCTCACCGGAAAACGGCAAGCACGCCAGGGCACCCACCAGGCAGGCGAGA
>NZ_PKFA01000066.1:0-17751 GCF_002919275.1 Thermocrispum sp.
TTGACGCTGCTGACGCCGTAGAGGCCGCCGTCGCCGGTTTCGGCGATGTAGCGGATGCCGTTGGCGTGGAACACCGGGTCCCACCGCTGCGGGATGGCGTCCAGCTCGCCTTCCGCGGCGGCGATCAGCACGACGGACGAGACGACGAACGCGATCCCGATGCAGGCGGCGACGCCCAGGTGCGCGTTGCGGCCCCAGTTGGGCAGCAGCCCTTGCGCTGGCCGTTCGCGCTCCGGCCAGCGGCTTTCGACGAACCGGCGGATGGCGTAGACCACCGCGGCGAACAGCACGGTGCCCGCCAGCGCCGTCCAGATGGTGAACGGGATGTCCAAGCCGGCCATCCACGGCCCGGTCAGCCCGTGCACGGTGTAGCCGAACAGCGGGGCCAGACCGGCCAGCGTCCAGCCGCGCAGCCCGGCCGTCAAGCCCACCGCCAGCCCGGGCACCAGCAGCACGACGAAGTAGGCGACGACCGCGGCGGTGAACAGCCAGATCGAGTCTGAGGGCATCGGTTGTGTCTATTCCTCGAGGTGGTCGCACTTTCCGGACCCGGCCGCCCGCCTGCGTGCCCCACGCTTGCGACCACGTCGGTGGCCGAACAGCGGTGCGAGCCCGGTCGAGCACGTCGCACCCGGTACCCTGGGCGCCCGTGAGCTCGCTGACGAACTTGCCACAGGATACTGAAGGCGAGTTCGGCGGCCCCTGGTGATCGCAGCCGATGCTCTGCGGCGCGGCTGCACGATCGTGCCGAGCACGCCGACCCGGTCGGTGACGCCGGTGTCGCGGCGAGCCGGAGCGGGACCCGCCTGAGAGGTGTCAGGAATGCTGAAGAAGGATCGTGGCCGTCGGCCGCGCGAACTGGCGCTGCTGGCAGGCATTCAGCGTGCGCTGGACAAGCCGGGCGTGGTGCGTGCCGCCCGCGGGCTGTCGCACTTCGGCGAGCACAGCATCGGCTGGTTCGCGGCGGGCCTGGTGGGTGCCGCGGTGGATCGCAAGCGCCGCAAGGAGTGGCTGACCTCGGCCGCCGGCGTGGTGGCCGCGCACGCGGCGTCCATCGTGGTCAAGCGGGTCGTCCGGCGTCGACGCCCGGAGGACGAGAGCGTCAAGGTGCTGGTCGGCACGCCGAGCAAGCTGAGCTTCCCGTCGTCGCACGCGGCGTCCACGACCGCGGCGGCGGTGGTGTATTCCGAGCTGACCGGTCGCAGGCTGGAGCCGGTGCTGGTGCCGCCGATGCTGGCCTCCCGCCTGGTGCTCGGCGTGCACTACCCCAGCGACGTACTGGCCGGGGCGGCGCTGGGCGGCCTGGTCGGTGCCGTGGTGCGCCGCAAGGTGAGGAGCAGCAGTGACCGAGCAGGCTGAAGACGTGAGCACTCGACCTGG
Source organism: Thermocrispum sp. (assembly GCF_002919275.1). NCBI lineage: Bacteria > Bacillati > Actinomycetota > Actinomycetes > Pseudonocardiales > Pseudonocardiaceae > Thermocrispum > Thermocrispum sp. The sequence continues at coordinate 1,381 of NZ_PKFA01000066.1, forward strand.
CAAGTCGGCGGGCGGGCTGGCCGGCGGTCTGCTGCGGGCCGCCCGGCCCAAGCAGTGGGTGAAGAACGTCCTGGTGCTGGCCGCGCCGTTCACCGCGAGCAGGCTGGCCGACGTCGCCGTGCTCCGCGACGCCGGGCTGGCGTTCGTGGCGTTCTCGCTGGTCGCGTCGTCGGTGTATCTGATCAACGACGCGATCGACGTGGAGGCCGACCGCGCGCATCCGACCAAGCGGAACCGGCCGATCGCGGCAGGCATCGTGCCCGTCCCGGTGGCCTACGTCGCGGCGGGCGTGCTCCTGCTGGCCGGGGCTGCCGTGGGGTGGGCGGCCAGCTGGCAGCTGCTGGTCGTGCTCGGCGTGTACTGGTGCATCCAGCTCGGCTACTGCCTGGGCTGGAAGCACCAGCCCGTGATCGACCTGTGCATCGTGGCCTCCGGCTTCCTGCTGCGTGCCATCGCCGGTGGCGCGGGCACCGGGATTCCGCTGTCCCAGTGGTTCCTGCTGGTCACCGGGTTCGGCTCGCTGTTCATGGTGGCGGGCAAGCGGTACGCGGAGATCATCCTGTTCGAGAACACCGGCGCCGAGATCCGCTCGTCGCTGCGCAAGTACTCGGCGAGCTACCTGCGGTTCGTGTGGGCCACGTCGGCGGGCGTGATGATCATGTCCTACGCGTTGTGGGCGTGGGACGTCCGCCCGGTCCTGGGCGACTCGGTCTGGACGGTGGTGTCGATCGTGCCGTTCGTGGTCGCGGTGCTGCGGTACGCGGTCGACGTGGACCAGGGCAAGGCGGGCGAACCGGAGGAGATCGCGCTGCGCGACCGGGCGCTGCAGATCCTCGGCCTGGCCTGGGCCGGTTCGCTGTTCGCCGCGATCTACCTGTAGCCGAACGGGCCAGCGGGCCAGCGAGCGCAGCCGGGCGTGGCGCCGGGCTGCCTGCCTGCGGCAAGGCGCGTCGGTCGGGCTTCCCACCCGTGGCCGCGGGTAGGAAGCGGGCGCGTCCCGGCGATCAGATCGGCAGCTTGCGGAAGATCGGACGCGGCACGTGCCGCAGCGCCGACATGATGAACCGGAACTGCGGCGGCGCCCACACCAGCTCCTTGCCCTTGCGTGCGGCGGCGACCGCGATGTCGGCGACCTCCTCGGCGCTCACTGCCAGCGGCGCCTCGGCCATGCCCTCGGTCATCTTGGTGCGCACGAATCCGGGTCGCACCACGGTCACCCGCGGGCCGAACGGTCGCAGCGCCTCACCGAGGCCCAGGTAGAAGCCGTCGAAGCCGGCCTTGGTCGATCCGTAGACGAAGTTGGACCGGCGCACCCGTTCCCCGGCGACCGAGGACAGCGCGATGATCCGGCCGTGTCCCTGGTTCTTCAGCCGCTCGGCCAGCGGCACGCCCACGGAGACCGCGGCGGTGTAGTTGACGTGCGCCAGCTGCACGGCGGTGGCGTGGTCCTGCCATGCGCGCTCGGCGTCGCCGAGCAGGCCGAAGGCCACCACGGTCACGTCGATGTCCCCGTCGGCGAACGCCCGCGCGATGACGTCCGGGTGCGAGTCGGTGTCCTCGGCGTCGAAGTCCAGCTCGACGACGTCGTTGCCCGCCTCGGCCAGGCGCTTGGCCGCCGCCGTGCGGCGTTCGGTCGGCCGGGCGGCCAGCACGATGCGCAGCGGCCGGGCCGACGCGTACTTCTCCGCGATCGCCAGTGCGATGTCCGAGGTGCCGCCGAGCAGCAGCAGCGACTGGGGGTTGCCAACGGCGTCGATCACGGTGGTCCTTCCGTCGATGGTGTCTTGCAAGCCTAGAAGGGGCCGGGTGCGGTCACAGGCCGAGCCTGCGGGCCTGGTCGGACATGAACACGCCCTCCGGATCCACGGCCTGGCGGACCTTGCGCCACTGGTCCAGCCGCGGATACATGCGGGCGAACGTCTCCGCGGACAGCCGCGAGTCCTTGGCCAGGTAGAGCCTGCCGCCCATGGCCAGCACCCGTTCGTCGAGTTCGGCGCACAGCCGGTCCAGGCCGTCCTTGATCGGGAAGTCGACGGTGATGGTCCAGCCCGGCATGGGGAACGACAGCGGCGCCCGGTTGCCTTCGCCGAACCGCTTGAACACGTTGAGGAACGAGACGTGGCCGGACTCGGCGATGTGCCGCACGATGGCGCGCAGCTCGTCCTCCTGGCCGAACGGCACGATGAACTGGTACTGCAGGAACCCGCGCGGGCCGTAGGCGCGGTTCCACTCCCCGATCAGGTCCAGCGGGTGGTAGAACTGCGTCAGGTTCTGGATCAGCCCTCGTCCGCGCTTGGGCGTCTTGCGGTAGTACAGCTCGCCGATCGCGCTGAACGTCAGCTTGTTGGCCAGCCCGGGCGGGAAGATGTCGGGCAGCGTGAACAGCTGGGGGGCGTCGAACTTCAGCGGGTTGCGGCGCAGCTTCTTGGGCAGCTGGTCGACGGTGGCCAGGCTGCCGCGGCCGAATGCCGCCCGGCCCAGCCGGTGGTCGGTGGAAATGGAGTCGAACCAGGCCGACGAGTAGTCGTAGGTGTCGTCCGAGCCGTCGGAGAACAGCTCGATCGTCTCGTCCAGGTTCTCGGTGCGGTCGGTGTCGGCGATGAAGTACGCCGTCTCGGTGTGCTTCATCGCGATGGTGGCCCGCAGGATGATCCCGGTCAGGCCCATGCCGCCGACGGTGGCCCAGAACAGCTCGGAGTCCGGGCCGTCCGGGGTGAGCGTGCGGACCTCGCCGTCGGCGGTGAGCAGCTCCATGGACACGACGTGGTTGCCGAAGCTGCCCGCCGAGTGGTGGTTCTTGCCGTGGATGTCCGAGGCGATGGCACCGCCGATGGTGACCTGCCGGGTGCCGGGCAGCACGGGCACCCACAGGCCGAACGGGAGCGCGGTCCGCATCAGCGTGTCCAGGCTGACACCGGCGTCCAGCACCACGTGGCCGGAACTGGCGTCGATGGAGTGGATGCGGTTGAGCCGGGTCATGTCCACCACGACCCCGCCCGCGTTCTGCGCCGGGTCGCCGTAGCTGCGGCCGAGGCCGCGGGCGATGACGCCGCGCGGACCCGCTTGCTTGACCGCCTTGATCACCACGTCCGGGTTGTCGGCGGGGACGACCTCGGCCACCGTCGGGGCGGTGCGCGCCCAGCCTCTCAGCGGCTTGCGTTCTGCGGACTCCACGCCCGCCAAGGGTAGTGAAGCTGCGGAGCCTAGACTGCACGACGTGGCGTTGGCGGTACCGGGCAAGGAGCGGCTGCCGGGGCAGTTGCTCCGGTTCGTGCTGGTCGGCGGCTTCTGCGCGCTGCTGGACTACGGCTCCTACCAGCTGCTGCTGGCGCTCGGCATGGACGGGCCGGGGCTGGCCGACCTGGCCCGCGCGATCAGCTTCGTCATCGGCACCAGCACCGCCTATGTGCTGAACAAGCGGTTCACGTTCAACGCCACCGGCGGCCTGAAGCAGGTGAGCAGCTTCATCCTGTTGTACGGCACCACGTTCTTCATCGCGGTCGGGGTGAACCGGCTGATGCTGCTGGCGTTGCCGGACACCTCGTGGCGGAGCACGCTGGCGTGGGTGGTGTCCCAGGGCGCCGCGACCACGATCAACTTCGTGATGCTGAAGCTGGTCGTCTTCCGGGAGAAGCGCGACTCGGCGGAGTAGCCATGCTTGCGGCCGCAGAGTGCTCGGCGGGGTGGCCATGACTGCGACCGTCGAGTGCTCGGCGGGGTAGGGGTAGCCATGCTTGCGGCCGCAGAGTGGCCGCGGCGTCCTGTTGCCCGCCCGCACCGGATCCCGGCAGCGGCAAGTCCTGCCGGAGCAGTCGCCGCTACGTGGGGGGAATGGCCGCCGTGAGGGTGCCCTGGCGGTGCACCAGCGCCGTGCCGCCGTCGACGTTCTTGATCAGCACCTTGACGCGGAAAGTGCGACTGCAGCCGTTCCCGGTTGCGACCGGCACGCTCCCGGAGTGGAACACCACCACGTGGTGGATGTCCCTGGTGATGTTGGTCTTGCGGCCGCTCTTGCTGGGGAAGTAGTGCAGCGCGCAGTACCCGGAGCCGTCGAGCCGTAGCTGGCCGACCACCATCCGGCTGTTGATGATCGTGCCGTAGATCTTGGTGTGGCCGGTGCACAGGTACTCGCCGGTGACCGGGTCGAAGCTGCCGCCGACCGACGTGCAGGTGGTGACGTAGGCGTCGCCGGACGCGCTGAACGAGCGCACCCCGGGCGGCGCGGTCCAGGTGAGCACGTTCTCGTCCGTGGCCTTGCCGGGAAAGAGCAGGTGCGAAGGCTGATCCGGCTGGAAATGTTGCGCGGATGCCGGGTGCAGGGGCTCGGTGACCTGCAGGAAGGAGTTCCAGCCGACCTTGAGGATGTTCGACGTCGTGTTCGTGCCGGACGGCCGTGGCCGCCCGGTGCCCACCCACAGCAGGCAGCGGTGCTGGCCGGGCTGCCTCGCGGTGTACGTCCAGCGCGGCTTCTGCACGTAGGTCTGGCCGCGCAGGATGTTGCGCACACCGTAGACCTGCTCGTACTGCTTCTCGTCCACGTCGACCGGGCCGCACTTGATCGCGTGCCTGCCGACGATCATCACGTCGGAGGCGCTTTTCGGCACGATGAACTCGAGCTGGCCGCGCAGGCGACGCTGCTCACCGGGCAGGGTCGTGGTGAAGCGGACCTCGAAGATCGAACCGGAGTCGTTCCGGTAGGCCAGGTAGGTGCGTGAGCGGCCGGCGAACTTGTCATGGACGTCGATGTCGTAGGCGAGGGCGGACGGTGCGGGCAGCAGGCCCAGGCCCATCAGGCAGCACGTGACGATGCCGAGTGCACGACGCGATACGCGGCGAAAACCTCTCACGCCCGCCTAGTCGTTGCCGCCAAATGGATCATTACCGACCCGGCCGAAAAGACGGAAACTCTCGCCTGTTCGGGCAATCACCGCTGGTCAGGTGCGTGGGTCGGCGCATGCCGGGTGCGATCGTGAGCATTCGCGCCGACGGCTGGCAACGCGGGTCCGTTCAGCTGCCGAGTTCCTCGCGGGCCTCGTCGCGCAGCGCGGTCAGCGCGCGTCGCACCTTGGGGGAGTCCGGCAGCACGGCGAGGATCAGCGGGCTTGCCGTGTTCGGGTCGCCGGCCAGCAGCTGCCGCACCCAGTCCAGTCCCTGCCGCAATTCGCCGAGCGCGTCCGTCTTGCCGTCGCTGCGGGCGAAATTGCTCAGGGCCGACCGGTGCATCGCGTCGATCAACGACGACAGCGCCATCGGCAGAAACGGTGGCGAGTCCTTCGGCAGGTGCTTCCGCAGATACGCCCTGGTCAGGGAGACGTAGCGCTCGTTCTCCAGCACTTCCCGCTTGCGCAGTTCCGGTACCACCCTGGTCAGCCGGTAGCGGCGCAGCACCAGCTCGGGATGCTGCAGGAAGTCCAGCATCACCGCTTCGGTCGCCGCCATCACCACTTCCACCGGTGACCGGCTGGCCGTCGGCTCGACCAGGTGCCTGCTCAGCAGCTTCAGCCGCTCGGTGTGGTCGGGGAAGGCCAGTTCGTCCTTGCCGTCGAAGTACCGGAAGACGGTGCGCCGGGAAACCTGGGACGCGTCCGCGACGGCTTCGACGGTGACGCATTCGTATCCCTGTTCCAGGAACAGGGCCATGGCGGTTTCGGCAATGCGGTACTTGGTCTCCAGGGCGCGCGAGGCCACCACTACCGCATCACCTCCCCAGTGGTCGTCCGTCGGTCGTGCCTCGAGTTTATGGCCCCGCGCGCCCCGGGTTACCGTCCGTGAACCTCCGTTTCGACCGAACCGGGCACCGCCGTGGCGTGGTCGTCGTCGGCGTCGAGCACCATGCTGTGCGGCCATGGCCGCCACTGCGCGCCGAGGCCGCGGTGCTGCGGTGTTCCGGTGCGGATGAACGAGCGGATGCTGTCGGTCATCAGGTTCGCCAGCTCGATCCGGCCGGGTGCGTTCTTCTTGCTGAACGCGAACCGGAAGAAGCCGTCGTCGAACGTGTGGAAGACGAACGGCAGGTCGATGGCGTGCACCGAGCCGTACACCTGGTCGAACGGCGCGGGCTGTTGGTTCCAGCCGAACTGGTAGTAGTACAGCCGCCGGTGGCCTGCGGCCCGCAAGGTGTTCATCGAGTCGTGGATGATCCCGGTGAAGATGAGGTCGGTCAGGCCCTGAGCCGCGTCGTTCCATCCGCCGGGCTTGTCGACCGGCAAGAACTCGTCGTTGATGAAGTCCCGCACGGTCAGCTCCGACGGCCGGTCCGGGTCGAACTGGTATTGCATGGTGAACCGGTCGTAGTCGCTGGGCCGGAAGGCGTTGATCAACCCGCCGAAGAGCTTGCCTTCCTCGAACGTGTTCCCGGCGAGCACCGGGACCTTGTGGTAGTGGCCCGCGGCGACGGCGGCGTGGTAGTCCTCCGGCAGCACCGTGCCGTCCGCGATCACCTTCGGCGGATCGCCGATGCGCGCCCCGAGCCGGACCTGTGCCCGGATCAAGTCGTCGGCAGGCATGGATCGCAGCCGCCGGGCGACCTCGCGGTCATCGCCGTAGACGGGGCCAAGGGCTTCCCGGACGAATTCGTCGGCGTAGTCGCGCGCCTGCTCGGGGGTGGCGAACTGGAAGCCGCCGCTGAGCGGAATGGCCTTGTGAATCAGGCCTTTGGTGAGCGGTGAGACGAGCAGCGCCCACACGTTGACCGCGCCCGCCGATTCGCCCATCACCGTGACGTTGTGCGGATTCCCGCCGAAGGCCCGGGCGTTGTGGTGGACGAAGCGCAGGGCTTCGATCTGGTCCAGCGTGCCGAAGTTCCCGGAGTCGTCGTCCGGCCGGACGGTCTGCAAGCCGGGCAGGTCGAGCCAGCCGAAGACCCCGACCCGGTAGTTGATCGTGACCACGACGGCATCGGCCTTGCGGGCCAGCGCTCGGCCGTCGTACATCGGGTCGGCCGAGTAGCCGACCATGTTGCTGCCGCCGTGGATGAAGACGATCACCGGGAGGTTCGTGCGGTTGGTCGCCGGGCGGTAGACGTTCAGCGTCAGGCAGTCTTCCGCGCCGACCGGCTTCTTCAGGCCGTCGCGGATGTCGAGGTCGTAGTGCGGGCCGTTCGGCGACGGGCTGAACATCCGGCCCTCTTGGATGCAACCGTCACCGAAGTGGCGCGCCTGCCGGACGCCCGGCCACGGGCGGTGCGGTACCGGGGCGCGCCAGCGCAGCTTGCCTACCGGGGGCTCGGCGTAGGGGATGCCGAGCCAGGAGTAGGTGCCGGTGGTCGTGCTTTCGTCTATGCCGGCGACCAGCCCGAGCGTGGTCATGCGGACCACCGGTGAGGCGTGTGCCTGCGCAGGCAACGCGAGCGTTGTCGTGCCGAGGAGCAGGAGCCCCAGCAGAACGGTGAGAACCTTGCTGCGCATGGATCCCCCTCACTCGGTTGCGGCAACTGTGGCGGTCTCGCGCTGGGCCGCTTCGCGTGCGGCCTTCGCGTCCTCTTTGTGCACGGCGACCTTCAGGACCGGCAGGAGAAGCAAGCCGAGCACCGCGCTGCCGATGAGGACGGCGGAGGTTCCGGCCGCACTGCCGTGTTCCTCGGCGAAGCCGTAGAGGTAGGGGCCGACGAACCCGCCGAGCAGGCCGAGCGTGTTGATCAGCGCGAGCCCGGCGGCGGCCATCAGCCCGGCCATCCGCTGCATGGCCACCGACCAGTACAGCGGCAGGATGCCGATCAGCAGCAACATCGCCAGGTCGATGAGCAGGATGCGGGCCACCGCGCCTTCGGAGAGCGTGTAGGCGACGGCGACGACGACGGTGGCGGCGGTGACGTAGGTGAGCAGGCGCAGTTCGTTGCGCATGCGGCGCTGGAGCCACGGGATGACCAGGACGCCGATGAACGCGCCGATGCCCACGCTGCCGCTGACCAGGCCGATCAGGAACCGCCCTTCGACGTGCACGCTCTCCACGATGGACGGGAAGTTGTACTGGATGACCACGCTGTTGATCTGGTTGGCGAAGTAGATCAGCGACAGCGCGATGATGAAGGGACGGCCGAAGGCGATCTTCATGTTGCCGCGCAGCCTGTTGTGGGCCGGGGCGGTGCGCACCACGGCGCGCTCGTTGAGCAGCTGGGCCTCCCGCTCGGTCAGCCACGGCGCGTCGTCCGGCTTGTCCGGCACCAGCCGGTAGACGAAGTAGGCGACGACCACGGTCAGCGCGCCCTCCACCAGGAACATCCACTGCCAGCCGTACATCCCGGCCAGGCCGTCGAGTTCCATCAGCGCGCCGCCCATCGGGCCGCCCAGGGTGAGCCCGGCGCAGACGGCGAAGTAGATGATCCCGACGATGGTGGCCCGCTGCTGCTGGGCGAACCAGACGGTGACGACGTACATCAGCGCGGGGTAGAGGCCGGCTTCCGCCGCGCCGAGCAGGAAGCGGACGATGTAGAAGGTGATGTCGTCCTGCACGAACATCATGCAGGCGCACAGCGTGCCCCAGGTGACCGCGATCCTGGTGATCCACCGGCGCGGGCCGACCCGGTGCATGATCAGGTTGCTGGGCACCTCGAGGAACGCGTAGCTGAGGAAGAAGATGCCCGCGCCCGCGCCGAACGCCGCGGCGCTGATCCCGACGTCGGCTTCCAGCGAGGTCTTGGCCAGGCCGACGTTGGTGCGGTCGACGAAGGCCATGAAGTAGACCAGGCACAGGATCGGCAGCAGCCGCCATGCGGCCTTGCGGCTCGCCGCGGCGTGCTCGACGTCTTCGGGGCTGGGGTCGGTGTTCGTGGCTGTTGGTGCGTGCTGGGGGTCCACCGTCGCCTCCCGGTTTGGCACTTGATGACAGCTAGATGGCACTCAGTGCCATGCACTGTGGCACACGTCACCGGGTCACCGCAAGGGGTGATTGCGGGAAGTGTGTGCGGGGTGACGCAAGCAGCTCTCCACGGCTTCGCCGGTGTCCGCCTGCCGCGCCAGCCCACCGCTTTCCAGCTGGCGCACCCCACCACGTGGCAGACGATGCGGCGCAGGCACCCCAACCGCTGGCGGCCCCGATTTTGCGGTTGCCGGTCGCCGTGGACCTGACTCTCACCGTCTCGGCAACGAGTGATGTATTGCTGACTCCCTGGGTATGCCCGCCCACCCAGTCACGGCGTCGTCCGCCCGGGCGTGGATAGCCACAAGCTCCCTCGGTACGTGCGGCCCTCGACAGGCGCCGCCCGCCCGAGCCTGGATAGCCACCTCGACCCATCGCAGCTCGGCCCGCTTGAGGGGCGTCGCCCGCGCGGGCATGGATAGCCAGCCCTGGCGTTGCCCGCCAGCGGCCACAGGTGGCAGCGACCGTTGCTGAACCGCCTGACGAGCGGTCTGTTGGCCGTCGTCAGTAGGCCGTTGCTGGCGACGTTGGTCGCCCACCGGGTGCCTTGCGGCGGCGGACTTGGTTGCGGCCGGTCGGATGGCTGGCTGCGGGCATGCCCATCAGCACGCTCGGTCGGGCGACGCTGTCGTCCTGGTGGCTGGAGCCGATGCGTACCGGCCCTTCAGCGCCGCAACGATCGGGAGAGGGCGGGGTCGACGTTCATCGTCAAATCCACGGCGATCGGCAATGTGGCGAGCATGGTCGCCAGCGGCTCGGGCGCCCGTGTGGCGAGGTCGACGACATAGCGGCCGGCCGCCTTGCTGGGCCGGGCGAACGGACGCCAGTTGTGGTAGGAGCCGATCTTGATCAGCCGTCCGATCTGCGTGCCGCGCGGGTCGTTGATGGCGAACTGGGTCGCCCGCATGTCGGCCGCTCGCACCTGGGCGATGGGGTTGCCCTGGGCGGAGATGCTGAGCCTGACCTTTCCGACGATGTTCTCCTGGTGCACCTGACCGATTTCGAATCCGTTCATGGCGGTCACGGTGACGACGCTTTTGGTGCTCTTGCGGTGCGTCAACCGGCCCCAGCGATTGCCCTGCGCATCGTGCAAGTCGATGAAGTCCGTGGCGTTGTGTCGCATGGCCTCGCGGGTCGAGGCGGTCGCTGACGGCGGGGAGATGTCCTCGACGCAGACGGCCAGAAGGCGACCGCTGGAGGAGTAGATCTCGTACCGGTAGCCGGTCACGTGGTCGTCCGATGTCTGCTCGGTGACGAGCACGGGCTCGCCGGTCAGCGTGCCGTCACCAGGGCGGGGCGGGACCTGTGCCTCGGCCAGCAGTGCGTGCAGCGCATTGAGATCAACCTGGTGAGCATTCGCGCCGCCGGTGGCTTACATGGCGGCGTGGGGACCGTTCGGCGCGGACGGCGTCAGCCCTGAGGCGGAGATGGTGGCTTGTGGAGCGTATGCGTTCTGCGGGCCCGATGCGGTGTGCGTGACCTGGGGATTCGATGCTGCGTGCTGTTGGGCGGAGGGTGTCGTGGCTCCTGCGGGCTCACCTTGTCCGGCTTGCGGCGATGCCTCGTTGCCCACCACGCCGTTGTTGACGATGTGGGTGGTCCACTGGTTGCCGTCCCAGTAGCGGAGTTGGTTGCGTCCGGTCGGGTCCTGGTACCAGCCCGGCTGCGGTTGCATGGCGCCCACCTCGATGATGTGCGTCGGCTGGCAGCCTAGTCAGGATTGCGCTCCGGTATCCGCTGTGTGCTCGAAGCGTCACAAGCCGTTGGTCCGCTGTGTGGGTGGAGCCGGGTCGAGTGGCGGAGGGAAGTCCACCGCGTTCGCGTTGGTCCGTTGTGTGGGGTGGAGCCGGTTCGACTGGGGCGATGCCTACAGATCTCCTCTAGATACGGCCGCTGAGGCGCAACCGGGATTCGCGGGGCGTGCTGTGGTGCCTGGAAGGTGCTGCCCGAATAAGCGGAGGGTTCGCGGGGCTGCCAGACGAACTGGATTGCTGCGTCCGGGTGGTGTGTGGGCCTCGTTGCTCGTCACGCCGTTGGCGGCGATGCGGGTGTCCACTGGGTGCGGTCCCAGTAGCGGTGTTGGTTGCGTCCGGTCGGGTCCCGGCGCCTGCCAGCGGTTGAACCGCCGCCCTCGTTGGTGTGCGTCGGCTGGCAGCCTGCCGGGCTTCGTGCCCGTCCGCTGTGTGCCACATACCGGAAGCGGCACGGGCGCTAGACGGATGGGTCGGCCTCCAGCGACAGGTCGACGACGATCGGAAGGATGGGAATGACGCTGGCCAGCGGCTCGGGCTGACGCTGCGGCAGGTCCACCACGTACGGGCCGGCAGCCTTGGTACTACGGCCGAAGAGGCGGACGTTGGCGTCTGGGCCGACCCTGATCATTTTGGCCAGCTTGTTCTCCTTGGCGTCCACGATCCAGAACAACCTCGCCCGGCGCTCCGGGGAGTACAGCATGGCGACGGTCTTCTCGCCCGCCACGATGTGGAAGATGAATCGTCCGTAGGCATTCTTCTGCTGGACCTGCGCGATCTCGGTGCCGTTCTGGCCGACGAGGGAGAAGAAGCCTTCGAGGGGTTGCGGCCTTCGGTGGATCAGCCGCCCCAGGAGGTTGCCGTTGGGGCCGCGCAGCTGGAAATGATCGGTGCGGCCGCGCTGGCTCGAGGCGTTGGCGTCGGTGGCGCCCTCCGTGGCACACACCGCCAGGAGTTGACCTGATGCGGAGCAAATGTGGTACCGGTAGGCGGACTTCTCGTCGGCTGTTCGAGCAACGACGAGAACGGGTTCGCCCGTGAGTGTGCCGTCTCCGGAGCGGGGCTGGACCTCCGCCTTGGCGAGACTGTCCTTGAGCAAGGTGGGGTCGATGCCCGCTACCCGGCTCGTGCTGGGTTGAGCTCCCAGGGCAGCCGAGAAGCCGCCAGCTTGGGCAGGCGGCTGGCCCTGACCGGCGTCGGCCGACGGCTGCGTGGCAGAGCCACCGGATTCGTACGGCTGGTGTGTGGACGTGCCGGCCGTCGCGTAACTCGCCGGTGGCGCCTGCGGCTGAGCGGCCTCATCGGCCATCACGCCGTTGTTGGAGACGTGGGTGGTCCATTGACTGCCGTCCCAGTAGCGGAGCTGATTGCGGCCCGTCGGGTCCTGGTACCAGCCGGCTTGCGGTTGCATCGTGCCCCCATCCACGGTGTGCGATCGCAGCAGCTGGCAGCCTAGCCAAGGACCTGTGAGCGCGCCGCTCGGCAGCAGGCAGCACCACACACGCGGATCGCGACGACGAGTGAACCGTGATGCGGTTGCCGTAACGGACGCACGTAGTGGCCGTGTGCCTTGGATGTGGCCGCGCGACTCTCGTGCATCCGGTTGCCCGGTGCTGAGTGCTCAACGAGTGGAGCTGGCACCGCATCCGACTTCGCATACTTGGCCGGGTTGGCGACGGAGTTCCGTACCGCACGCGGCTGCCAGTGGGCCGGGGTTCGTGTTCGGCAAAGGTGAAGTTCGGCGGCCGCCGCTATGGCTCGCTGTCCCTCTGAACTGGAGTTTTGTTGGGTCGCCCGGGGCTCGACCCCGGAACCTGCCCTGCCCCGTCACGCACCAAGGTGGTGGTCGATAGGCACGGTTCTGTTGGCTAGGCGATGTCGTCCCCGACCACGGCCAGCACCTCGGCGATGCGCGCTCCGGTGGAGAGCATCCCGACCATCAGGTCGTGCAGATCGAGCCAGACCGCTGGCGCGGGCCAAGGCTACGGCCCTGTTCGTCGAGTGCTGTCGGCCGTACGCTTCCAGCTTCTCCAGGAGGTCGTCTCGCTGCTCAGGTCCGACGCCTGGACCTTGCGTCGGTCCGGCGCAGTTCCTTCGCCGACCTGACGGGGTTGCTGGTCATTGCTCCGTGGCGTACGGCGTAGCCGAATACATCGCTGAGTACGTTCCGGACAGACTCTCCGCCGTTGAGTAGAGACACGCGAGGACGGCTGGTCGGATCTGAAGGTCCTGTGATTTTCGGTGCGGGCCAGCGCCTGGGCTGACGGAAAGTCAACTGGTGCGAGGGCAGGCTGTCCGGTGTGCAATGAGGCCCGCATCCTTCGGGGTGCGGGCCTCATTTTGCGTTAGGCAGTCACTAGACCGAGGAGTCTAGAACTCGCCGTTGGTCACGCCGCGCTTGAAGGCGTCCCACTCCGCGTGCGTGAAGCGCAGCACGGGGCCTTCGCGGTCCTTTGAGTCACGCACGTACACGCCATCGTCGTGGATCGCGACCTCGACACAGTTGCCTTGCGTACCCGAGAACGAAGACTTGCGCCAGTTCAGTTGCTTCGTGTTTTCCACTGCTCCGCCACTTCCAAGATCATCTTGCGGGACTGCCGTTGGGGTAGTGCCTCGCCACGGAGCTCATCCCAGCGACGACCCAGCCGTGCTGTTGTGTCGTTGTCGTCTAGGACTAGCCCCGTTGCGGGTGTCTCTACGTACGCAAGCACCCTATCGTCTACCCGCGCGAGCACGAAACTGCCGTCCACGCCAAGGTAGGTGTCCGCCCCGGTCGGGAGAATCTGCACGCAGGCTGGGGACTCGGCGAGACTCACCAACTGCTCGTGCATCGTCTGGCTGTCGCCGACCTGGCGGTGCAGCACCGCCTCGTCGAGAACGATCACAACCTCGGGTGGGGCGTCCCGCGCGAACACGCGTTGGCGTTCGATGCGCGCCTCGACCGTGTTGTCGTCGCCGAGAAGCGCCATCGCGTACGCCTTGGTCTGCATCAGGCCCGGCACGACGAGCGGTTCGTACCAGCGAATCTCGGACGCCTGGTCCTCGATGTCGGGCCAGGGCCGGAACCACGGCGGCACGGCGTCATGTTGCAGCAGCCCTTTCCGAAGTCGGCTGAGCAGCCCGTCAGTCTTGAGCACGGTGTCTACCGCGTTGGCGAACTGCTCGCTCGGCTGCTTGTTGCCCGACTCCACCTTCTCGATCAAGCTGACAGAGAACGCGACAGCCTCCGCGAGCTGTTCTCTGGTCAAGCCTGCTTTCTCTCTGGCGCGCCGCATCTCGCTGGCGAATAGCCCCGCCACCCTCACTTCCCCTTGCACTACCGCTCGTTGATCTTGCACACACCCACCGTGTGGGCGTGGTCTGTGTCTCAGAGTAGCCGCCCCGACACAAGATGACTCCATGACGTGGAATTCGGGGCCGTGCCTGCCCCACGGGGGGATGCAGATCATCGTCACCGACGCCTACCCGGAGAAGGTGATCGCCATCCCTGACGACGAGGTGCGCGCGGACGAGGCGGAGCGACAGCGTGTCGTGATGGACGAGAGCGTTGAGCTGCCCCACATGGCGAGGGAATTGCACCAGCCGTGAGGGATGGGTGGCGTTCGATGCTGGCCGAGGTTGCCGCCGTCAACCCCGGCCTGGTCTCGACCTTGAACGTGCTGGAGGGGCACCTCAAGAACGGCCCGCTGCCGCCCGCGCCGGCGCTCCGGGGCTATGGGGAGTACCTCGTCCGACTCGGTTCGGCAGTGGTCAGCTACGCCGACGAGTGCATGCGCGGGGACAGCAGGGAGCACAACGCAGGAGGAAGGCCACGCCAGCTTTGACGGGGGCTTCTACCTACCGACCTCAGGCCACGGCGTGGAGTCCAGGGCGGTGGGGAGGCGGTTGCGGGATGGCACCCGACCGTTGTGGTCCGGGTGCCATCCCGCACGGCGAGCCAACTCACGTCGGCCTCACAACGCGGCGTTCGTGTCCCAGACGTTGACGTCGAACAAATGCTCGCCAGCGGGTGATACGTGGCTGCGCTGTGCGCCTTGACCTGGTTCCGTTGTGGTCGTAGCAGGCGATCTTGACGGTGCCAAGCTGTCGTGAGGATAGGCACCTGGATGAGGTGGCGTGCGGGATCGGCGCGAAGCGGGGTTGACGGCGCCTTGGCCGGCTTTGACCATGGCGGCGGTCGCGGGGATGGGGCGTTCACATCGGCAGCTACGTGTGCAATCGTTCTGTACATCCTTTTGGCGGCCACACCGCGCACCGGCGCGCGTGCCCGACGGTCGTTGGCGCGGGCCGCCGTCAGTGAGCGCTCGCAGTCGGGCGGCCCCGCGCGCCCGCCCGGTGGGGCGGCTTGAAGACGTACAGAAAGTTCTCACAGTGTTCGCCGCCAGCAGCATGATCGAAGATGTTCATCTCGTCTGTGTTCAATTTGGTCGGGCTGTTCAGGGGCGGCCGAAGTCTGTGTGGCGAGGTTGTCCCGTTTGCAGTGCTTCGATTGCTTGTTGGAGTCGGCGATATTGGGCGGGCTTGAAGAGCCGTTGAACGTCTTTGAGATGGAAGAATTGGTAGGACTGGAGTTCGTCGGGTGGTAGTTCGATGCGGCTGATTTGCTCTTGATTGAGGGCGCCACCGTCGAAGATGAGTTGGAGGCTGTCGCGCCACACGCCTTGGGCTGAGACCCAGTCGACGACGAGCGGGCCGCGTAGTGGGATTTCGAGGCCGAGTTCTTCGCGGAGTTCGCGTTCGCAGGCCTCTCTGGGGGATTCGTTGGCGTCGACGACGCCGCCGGGGATCTCGAGGGTTGGTTTGTAGACGGGGGTGACGAACAGGATCCGGCCTTCGGGGTCGCGAATGATGGCGCCGGCGGCCACGGTCTTGGCGGGGATGCGGCTGGCGATGCCGGGGCGGAACTCCTTCTCGGGCTCGCCTTCGGCTTCGAGGTCCTTTTGTCGCTGAGCGGCCCTCGACTGTGCGTCTTGCTGGGTGATGTGGTTGGTCACGGTTCACCCGGCCAGGAGAAGACGGGCGCGCTCACGGAACTCACGCACCTTTGGCTGCTTGCTGTGCGGCTTCAACTGTGCATCCGACTCTCGGATCACCTGTAGCGACCGCCTTGGCTGCTGGCGACTGCTTGATTCAGCGGCATCAAGTGCGAGCGTAGCTACTTGCTCGATGTCGCGGTTGAGCACGGCGACCTTGGCGAGCTGGCCCGTGCCGTATACCCGTCGCCGAGGCTGATCGGAGGCGGCATCCCAATCCCGCTGGCGAACTGGGTGGTGGACATGCTGCGTGACCGACGCGCTCGGATGGCGGCAGCACAGGGCGTGCGACCCGGAGAACTCACCGGCTGGGTGTTTCCGAGTTCGACTGGCACGCTGCGGGAGGCGAACAACCTTCGCCGGGATTGGCGGGCGTTTCGCAAGCGGCACGACATCGGCGACTGGTTCACTCCGCGCACGTTCCGCCGCACGGTGGCCACGCTGATCACTGATGCGCTGCCTGCCCGCGAGGCCAGTGATCTGCTTGGCCATTCCCGGGTGTCGCAGACGACCGACACCTACGTGGGGCGCAAGATCCCTTCGCGTCGAGCCGCCGAGGTGCTCGGTGTCCTCGGCGTGGAATTTAGGGGCATTAAAGGGACAGTTCAGGGTGATGAGGCTAGTTCCTAAGCCTCTGGCCTGGGGTTTTGGTGGGTCGCCCGGGGCTCGAACCCGGAACCTACGGATTAAAAGTCCGCAGCTCTACCAATTGAGCTAACGACCCTCGTCAG
>NZ_PKFA01000034.1:0-15384 GCF_002919275.1 Thermocrispum sp.
AAACAAAAAACCCAAAGAAACCCAAAAACAGGGCCCAAACAACTGGCTCAAAAGCTCACAAACACACTGTTGAGTTCTCAAACAACACGCGCTGGGCCAGCCCTGCCGGGCTGTACAAGCTTCAGGTTTGGCTCCCCGTCTGGGCCGAGAGCCTTGCCCCGGCCGGCTCGCCGTCCCTTCCGGGCCAGCTTCCTGCCGACGGGAAAGAACTTTACACCAGCCTCCACGGCCGTTTTCAGGGGGGTCCCAAAAGATCGTTTCCGCTGGTCAGCGGCCGTTTCGCCGCCGTGGAGCCGGTCACCGCGACGATCGTCGGCTGCACCGCGCCTCCCGCCTGTCCCGACACCTGCCTGCCGACGACGCACTCACGCCAGCGCTCGAAGCGAACCGCGCGTCGGACCGGGCACGGACACCGGCAGGTCGCATCCGGCCGAGCACGTCGGCATCGGCCGGAGCACGAGCTCCAAGTGGAACCCGCTCACCGAGCGTGCAGCGCAAGGACCGCCGCGGGTGGCACGGTCGGCCACCTTGGGGTGGTGTCACCGAGCATGCAACGCAGGGACCGCCGAACTGCGGCTGCCCGGTGGAGCAGCCCGTGCGCATGAAGCCGCCCGCACCGAGTCGACGGATCACGCGTTTCGCGGAAGCGGCTTTCGCCGCAGCGCTGTCCGACCACGGCACGATGCGACAACTGCCGAGTCCACCGATGCAACGGCGCTCGACTCCGTCATGAACGCAGGCTCCCCGTAGCTGCCCACGGCTCTCAACCGCACGCACGTGGTCGCCCGCACCACAGGCACGACACGCATCCGCGCGCAAAAAGCAGCTGCTTGCCGGAGTGTGACTCGATGTGTGCCACGCATCCGCACGAAAAGAAGCTGCTCGCCGATCCGATCGCGGGATCGACGAGCAGGAATCAGCTCTGGGCTTGGCCTGTGCTCAGCGCAGTACGCGCACGCCGGCGACGTTGCGCTTGCCGCGCCGGACGATCAGCCACTTGCCGTGCAGGGCGTCCGAGGCCTGCGGCCGCCACTCCTCGTCGGAGATCTTGGTGTTGTTGACGTAAGCGCCGCCTTCGCGAATCGTCCGGCGCGCCGCACCCTTCGAGTCCACCAACCCGGAGACGACGAGCAGGTCCACGATGGTCGGGTCGTCGGCCAGCGCGACCTCCCCCGTCGGCACTTCCGCCATCACCGCGTCGAGGGTCGCCTCGTCCAGCGCCGCGAACTCGCCCTTGCCGAACAGCGCCTGGCTGGCCGCGATGACTTGGGCCGTCTGGTCCGGGCCGTGCACGAGCGTGGTCAGTTCCTCGGCCAGCCGCCGCTGCGCGGCCCGCCGGAACGGCTCGTCCTTCGTCAGCCGCTCCAGCTCGGCGATCTCCTCCTGCGGCAGGAACGTGAACAGCTTCAGGTACCGGATCACATCGGCATCGGCGACGTTGATGAAGTACTGGAACCACGCGTACGGCGACGTCATCGCCGGGTCCAGCCACAGCGACCCGCCGCCGGTGGACTTGCCGAACTTGCGGCCCTCCGAGTCGGTCACCAGCGGGGTCGTCAGGCCGTGCACCGTGACGCCCTCGACACGGCGGATGTAGTCCACCCCGCCGACGATGTTGCCCCACTGGTCCGACCCGCCGATCTGCAGTTTCGTGCCGTAGCGGCGGTAGAGCTGCAGGTAGTCGTACGACTGCAGGAGCAGGTAGCTGAACTCGGTGTAGGAGATGCCGTCCGTGGCCAGCCGCCGCTTGATCGTCTCGCGGGCCAGCATCGTGTTCACCGAGAAGTGCTTGCCGACCTCGCGCAGGAACTCCAGCGCGCCGAAGCCGTCGAACCAGTGCAGATTGTTCTCCGCGATCGCGCCGGTCGGCGAGTCGTCGAAGACCACGAACTTCTCCAGCTGGGCGCGGATCTTCTCCAGCCTGGCGGCCACCACGTCGGGGCTGACCAGGGCGCGCTCCCCCACCTCGCGCGGATCGCCGATCTGCCCGGTCGCCCCGCCTGCCAGCACCACCGGCCGGTGGCCCGCGCGCTGGAACCGCGCCAACGTCACCAGCTGCAGCAGATTCCCCGCGTGCAGGCTCTCCGCGGTGGGGTCGAACCCGCAGTACAGCGTGAGCGGGCCCGCGGCCAGGTCCTTGCGCAGTGCCTCCAGGTCGGTCGACTGCGCGATCAGCCCACGCCAGGACAACTCGTCGAGAATCTGCTCAGTCACAGCCCTCATCTTCCCTTACTGCGCTTGCCGCCTCTGCGGTAGGGACTGACCGCGGGGGAATCGACCCAGAACCGCCACGGGGTGTCGTGCGCGGCCGCCACCCCGACCCTCGGCCCCGAGTTCACCTTCCGGCACGGTTCCGGCGCCGCCCACAGCCTGATCGGCGACGACGGCTCGGTCACGTCCACGCCGTTGTGCTCCCGGGTGATGCCCAGGGCGGTGCACAGGCGTGCCGGGCCCCGCGCCAGGTCGGCGTGGTTGCGGGCGGCCGGGCGCCGCCGGGCGGCCAGCTGCACGCCGTCGACGATCTCCGCCGCACGCAGCAGCACCGCGCCCGGCTCACCGTCGGTCATGCTGACCACGTTGGCGCAGAAGTGCATGCCGTAGACGAAGTACACGTACAGCCTGCCTGCCGGCCCCCACATCACATCGTTGCGGGCGGTGCGCCCGCGGTAGGAGTGCGAAGCGGGGTCGTCGGCGCCCCGGTAGGCCTCCACCTCGACGATCCGGGCGCGCACCCCGTTGGCCTCGATCGTGCTGCCCAACAGCAGGTGAGCGGCGTCCACCGGGTCGACCGACAGTTCCTCGCGCGTCAACAGCCGGGTCACGCTGCCGCAGCTTACGGCGGCCGCCGTAGGCCCGCGCAGCGGTCCCCCGCCCATCCGGCTCAGCCGAGGTGCGCGGGTGCTGCCGCCCACCGGCGAGCCTCACTCAGCCGTTCGGCGACCGCGGCCAGCTGCTCGGCGACCCGGGACGGCGCCGTGCCGCCGAGGGCGTCGCGGCTGGCGATCGACCCTTCCACCGACAGCACCTCGCGCACCTTCGGGGTCAGCGCCGGGTGCACCGCGGCCAGCTCGCCGTCGGTCAGGTCTTCCAGCCCGGCTCCCCTGCTCTCGGCGATCCGGACGCACTCGCCCGCCGCCTCGTGCGCCACCCGGAACGGCACGCCCTGGCGCACCAGCCACTCCGCGACGTCGGTGGCCAGCGTGAACCCGGCAGGAGCGAGCTCGGCCATCCGGTCGGTGTGGAAGGTCAGGGTGCTGATCATCCCGGCCAGCGCCGGGTACAACAGCTCGAGCTGCTCGATCGAGTCGAACAGCGGTTCCTTGTCCTCCTGCAGATCGCGGTTGTAAGCCAGCGGCTGCGCCTTCAGCGTGGCCAGCAGGCCGGTGAGGTTGCCGATCAGTCTGCCCGCCTTGCCCCTGGTCAACTCCGCGACGTCGGGGTTCTTCTTCTGCGGCATGATCGACGAGCCGGTGGCCCACGCGTCGTCCAGCGTCACGTAGCCGAACTCGGCGGTGTTCCAGATGATCACTTCCTCGGCGATGCGGGACAGGTGCACTCCGAGCATCGCCAGTACGAACGCGAACTCCGCGGCGAAGTCGCGCGACGCGGTGCCGTCGACGGAGTTCTGCACCGCCGCCGGGAAGCCCAGCTCGGTAGCCACCGCCTCGGGATCCAGGCCCAGCGACGAACCGGCCAGCGCGCCGGATCCGTACGGCGACTCGGCCGCCCTGGCGTCCCAGTCCCGGATACGCGAGACGTCCCGCAACAGCGCCTGCGCGTGCGCCAACAAGTGGTGCGCGAGCAGGATCGGCTGCGCGTGCTGCAAGTGCGTCCGGCCCGGCAGAACAGCGTCCGGATGACGCCTCGCCTGATCCACCAGCGCTTCGACGATGTCGAGCACGCCGTTGGCCGCCCGGCGCGCGGCGTCACGCAGGTACATGCGGAACAGCGTGGCGACCTGATCGTTCCGGGATCGGCCGGCGCGCAGCTTGCCACCCAGCTCCGTTCCGGCGCGCTCCAGCAGACCGCGCTCCAGCGCCGTGTGCACGTCCTCGTCGGCCGGCTCCGGCCGGAAGGCACCGGACGCGACGTCGTCGGCCAGCTGGTCGAGGGCACGCAGCATCGCGTCGAGCTCGTCGTCGGTGAGCAGACCGGCCTTGTGCAACACCCGGGCGTGGGCGCGGGACCCGGCGATGTCGTACGGCGCCAGCCGCCAGTCGAAGTGGGTCGATGCGCTCAACGCGGCCATGGCTTCGGCCGGCCCGCTGGCGAACCGGCCACCCCACAGCGACGTCGCGCGCTGGTTCTGCTCGTCGTCGGCCATCAGTCGGTCCCGTACTCCATCGCGGCTTCGTCCAGCGTCTTGCCCTCGTCGCCGGACACGGCCGGGTTCGCCGTGATCCGGTCCGCCCCGCCCGCGGGCAGCTCGCCGAACAGGGTGCCGTTCTCCACCAAGACCTGCCCCTGGTCGAGCGGCTGGCGGGCGTAGAACTCCAGCTTGTCACGGGAGTCGGCGATGTCCAGGTTGCGCATGGTCAGCTGGCCGATCCGGTCGGTGGGGCCGAACGCGGCATTGGACACCTTCTCCATGGACAGCCGCTCGGGGTGGTAGGAGAAGTTGTCGCCGCGGGTGTCCAGGATCGTGTAGTCCTCGCCACGCCGCAGCCGGAGGGTGACCTCGCCGCTGACCAGCGAGGCGATCCAGCGCTGGATGGCCTCGCGCAGCATCAGCGCCTGCGGGTCGAGCCACCGTCCCTCGTACAGCAGCCTGCCGAGCTTGCGGCCCTGGGCGTGGTAGTTGGCGATGGTGTCCTCGTTGTGGATCGCGTTGAGCAGCCGTTCGTAGGTGATCCACAGCAGGGCCATCCCCGGGGCTTCGTAGATGCCGCGCGACTTGGCCTCGATGATCCGGTTCTCGATCTGGTCGGACATGCCCAGGCCGTGCCTGCCGCCGATGGCGTTGGCCTCCAGCACCAGCTCGACCGGGTCGTCGTAGGTCTTGCCGTTGATGGCCACCGGGCGGCCTTCTTCGAACCGGACCGTCACCTCCTCCGGCTCGATGTCCACCTCGGGGTCCCAGAACCGTACGCCCATGATCGGCTCGACCGTCTCCAGCGACACGTCGAGATGCTCGAGCGTCTTGGCCTCGTGGGTGGCGCCCCAGATGTTGGCGTCGGTGGAGTAGGCCTTCTCGGCCGGGTCCCGGTACGGCAGGCCGTGCGCGGTCAGCCACTCGCTCATTTCCTTGCGGCCGCCCAGCTCGCTCACGAAGTCCGGGTCCAGCCACGGCTTGTAGATGCGCAGCTCCGGGTTGGCCAGCAGGCCGTACCGGTAGAACCGCTCGATGTCGTTGCCCTTGAAGGTGGACCCGTCACCCCAGATGTCCACCCCGTCGGCGTGCATCGCGCGCACCAGCATCGTGCCGGTCACCGCGCGCCCGAGCGGTGTGGTGTTGAAGTAGACCCGGCCCGCGGAGCGGATGTGGAACGCACCGCAGTTCAGTGCGGCGATGCCCTCCTCCACCAGCTGCCTGCGGCAGTCCACCACCCTGGCGATCTCGGCGCCGTACTCCTTGGCCCGGCCGGGCACCGAATCGATGTCGGATTCGTCGTACTGGCCGAGGTTGGCGGTGTAGGCGCACGGGATCGCCCCGTTGGTGCGCATCCACGCGACGGCGACCGACGTGTCCAGGCCGCCGGAGAAGGCGATCCCGACCCGCTCTCCCTTGGGCAGCGACGTGAGAACTTTGCTCAACCTTCTTCTCTTCCTTCGTTGTCGACGTGCTCGTTCCGGTGCCGATCGGCCATGCCGGTGAACCGGCTTGCCAGCTCCGCCCCGGTGACCGGTTCCCTGGCGACGACCATGACCGTGTCGTCGCCCGCGATGGTGCCCACCACTTCGGGCAAGGCCGCCCGATCGATCGCGCTGGCCAGGAACTGCGCCGCGCCCGGCGGCGTGCGCAGCACCGTGATGTTGGCCGAGCCTTCCGCCGAGACCAGCAGTTCGCTGAGCAGCCGGGACAGCCGGGACGTGCCGCCTTGCACGCCGCGCACCGGGCTGCCGTCCTCCGGGATGACGTAGACTGGCATGCCGCCGTCGGCGCCGCGGAGCTTGACCGCACCGAGCTCGTCGAGGTCGCGGGACAGTGTCGCCTGGGTGACCTCGATGCCTTCCGCGGCCAGCATGCGCGCAAGCTCCGTCTGGCTCCGGATGGCCTTGGTGGAGACAAGCTCGACGATGCGCGCCTGACGGGCGGCGCGCGTCGCTGCCGGATGCGCCCCGGTCACCGTCGCTCCCATCGTCGTCGTGTCCCGTCTGCCCGGCTGCGGGCCGCCGCGGTGCCTGCCCGGCCCGCCTCCGGCGGCCTTCCGGGCGTGTGTGCCCGACCGGTCATGCCGCCGCTCCCGCATCGAACGCGGCAGGCGCGGCGGCCAGGAACGATTCGGCTTGTTCCTCGGTCAGGATCAGCGGGGGTGCCAGCCGCACCGTGTCCGGGCGGACCGGGTTGACCAGAAAACCTGCCTGCTGGGCCGCCTTGGCGACGGCGCCTGCCGCCGGCTTGGTGAGTTCCACGCCGATCAGCAGCCCCGCGCCGCGGACCTCCGCCACCAGGGGGTGCTTCAGGTCCGCCAGGCCGGTCATGAGCAGCTTGCCGACCTTGCCGACATGGTCGAGCAGTCCTTCCGCGTCGATGGTGCGCAGCACCGCGAGTCCGGCCGCGCAGGCGACGGGGTTGCCGCCGAACGTCGTGCCGTGCTGCCCAGGAGCGAGCAGGGTCCCGGCCTCGCCCACACCGATCACGGCGGCCAGCGGGAGCCCGCCCCCGAGGCCTTTGGCCAACGTGACGACGTCCGGCACGATCTGCGCCTGCTGGAAGGCGAACCACGAGCCTGCCCGCCCGATGCCGGTCTGCACTTCGTCCAGCACCAGCAGAGCGCCGTGCCGCCGGGTGATGTCCCGGGCGGCCCGCAAGTAGCCGTCCGGCGGGACCACCACGCCGCCTTCACCCAGGATCGGCTCGAGGAACACGGCCGCCGTTTCCCCGTCGACCGCGGCTTCCAACGCTGCTGCGTCCCCGTACGGCACGTGGTGCACCTGCGGCAACAGCGGTTCGAACGGCGCGCGCTTCGACGGCTGCCCGGTCAGCGTCAGCGCACCCATGGTGCGGCCGTGAAAGGCGTTCTCACAGGCGACGATCTTCGTTCGGCCGGTCAGCCTGGTGATCTTCAATGCCGCTTCGGCGGCCTCGGCACCGGAGTTGCAGAACAGCACCTTGCCGCCGTCCGGCGCGAGATACGCGACCCGCAGCAGCTGTTCGGCCAGCTCGAGGGCCACCGGGTTGATGTAGAGGTTCGACGTATGGCCGAGCGTCGCCACCTGGGCGCTGACCGCCTGGACCACGGCCGGGTGCGCGTGGCCGAGCGCGTTCACCGCGATACCGCCGACGAGGTCGACGTACGAACGGCCGTCGGCGTCCCACACCACGGCGCCTTCGCCGCGCACAAGCTCCAGCTCGGGGGTGCCGTAGTTGTTCATCACCGCGGCCCGCCAGCGCTGCTGCGCTGCGGCGTTCGAGCCCGACGGCTGGACCGTGTCAGACACTCCTGGCCTCCTCCTGGCGCGGCTCGGGCAGCACCATGGTGCCGATCCCGCTGGTGGTGAACACTTCGATCAGCACCGAGTGCGCGATGCGCCCGTCGATCACGTGCGCCGATCGCACGCCGCCGCGGATGGCACGCACGCAGGCCTCCATCTTCGGGATCATGCCGCTGGACAGCGTGGGCAGCATGTCCTCGAGCCGGTCGACGTGGATCTTGTCGATGAGCGACGAGCGGTCCGGCCACGCCGCGTAGAGGCCTTCGACGTCGGTCAGCACGACCAGCTTCTCCGCGCCCAGCGCGGCGGCCAGCGCACCCGCTGCGGTGTCCGCGTTGACGTTGTGCACGACGCCGTCGGCGTCCGGCGCGACCGTCGACACCACGGGAATGCGCCCGGCATTGACGATGTCGAGCACCGCGTCCGGATTCACGCTGGTGACCTCGCCGACCAGCCCGAGGTCGACGACCTCGCCGTCGACCGTGGTTTCCTTGCGGGTCGCGGTGAACAGGTGGGCGTCCTCCCCGGAGATGCCCACGGCGTAGGGGCCATGCTGGTTGATCAGGCCGACCAGCTCACGGCTCACCTGCCCGGTGAGCACCATGCGGACGACGTCCATCGTCTCCGGGGTGGTGACCCGCAACCCGTTGCGGAACTCGCCGCGGATGCCGAGCCGCTCGAGCATCGCCGAGATCTGCGGGCCGCCGCCGTGCACCACGACCGGCTTCAGGCCCGCCAGCCGCAGGAACACCATGTCCTGCGCGAACGCGGCTTTCAGCTCGCCGTCGACCATGGCGTTGCCGCCGTACTTGATTACGACGGTGGCGCCGTGGAAGCGCTGCAACCAGGGCAGGGCTTCGATCAGCACTCCGGCCTTCTCGGCCGCGGAGGCCAGCCGTTCGTCGGCCGGAACGGTGTGTTGCTTCGTCTCGTCCGGGGTCATGAGGAGTACGCGCTGTTCTCTTCGACGTAGCCGTGGGACAGGTCGGTGGTCAGCACGGTGGCGCGGCCGGGGCCCGCGTGCAGGTCGACCTCCACCGTGATGTCGGTGCCGGACAGGTCGGCCTTCGCGCGGTCCTCCCCCGCGGCACCGCCTTCGCACACCCGCACGCCGTTGATGGTGATGTCCAGTCGTTGCGGGTCGAACTCGGCCGCGTTGCCCACGGCCATGGCGACCCGGCCCCAGTTGGGGTCGGATCCGAAGAACGCCGTCTTGCACAGGTTGTCCCTGGCCACCGCGCGGGCGACGGCTTCGGCCTCGGCATCGGTGGCCGCGCCGGTGACGGTGATCGTCACGTGCTTGGTCACGCCCTCGGCGTCCGCCTGAAGCTGGGCCACCAGATCACGGCTGACGCGGGTCAAGGCCGCCGTGAACTCGTCCAGGCCCGGCTGCACGCCGCTGGCGCCCGAGCTGAGCAGCAGCACCGTGTCGTTGGTCGACGTCCCCCCGTCGACGTCGAGCCGGTTGAAGGTCTCGTCGACCGCCGCACGCAACGCGGCCTGCGCGTCGGCCGAGCTGGGCAGCTGGGCGTCGGTGGTGATGACCGACAGCATGGTGGCCATGTTCGGCGCGAGCATGCCCGCTCCCTTGGCGAAGCCGCCGACGGTCCATTCGCCTGCGCTGAGCGCGCTTTGCTTCGGCACGGTGTCGGTCGTCATGACGGCCGTCGCGGCGGCAAGGCCGTGCTCCGGAGTCGACCCGAGCTGCCCGGCCGCGGCGTCCACACCGGACAGCACGGCGTCCATGGGCAGCCGCTGCCCGATCAGGCCGGTCGAGCACACGGCCACCTCGATGGCGCCGATGCCGAGCACCTTGGCGACGTGCTCGGCGGTGGCGTGGGTGTCCTGGAAGCCTTCCGGGCCGGTGCAGGCGTTGGCACCGCCGGAGTTGAGCACCACGGCGGTGAGCTTGCCGGTGGTCAGCACCTGCTGCGACCACAGCACGGGCGCGGCCTTGACCGTGTTGCGCGTGAAGACGCCTGCCGCGATGCGGGACGGGCCGTCGTTGACGACCAGGGTGAGGTCCTTGGCGCCGGATTCCTTGATGCCGGCGGCCACGCCGGCGGCCCGGAATCCCCGCGCGGCGACGACGCCTTGCGACCGGTCCAGCGCGTCGTTGTCGGTCATGGTGCGACTCCCGTCGTTGGCAGGCCTGTGGTTTCCGGCATGCCGAGGGCCAGGTTGAGGCACTGCACGGCGGCCCCGGCGGTGCCCTTGGTCAGGTTGTCGATCGCGGCGACCACGACGAGACGACGAGCGTTGGTGTCGACCGCGATCTGCAGGGCCACGTTGTTCGAGCCCAGAGTGGCCTTCGTGGTCGGCCAGGAACCGTCGGGCAGGACGTGGACGAACGGCTCGTCGTGGAAGGTCTTCTCGTAGACGGCGCGGGCGGAAGCGGTGTCGACGTCTCCGGCGTCAGGCGACAGCGGGGCGGTCGCCGTGGTCAGGATGCCGCGCGGCATCGGGGCGAGCACCGGTGTGAACGAGACGGTGACCGGAGCACCGGCGGCAGCCGCCAGGTTCTGCTGGAACTCCGGGGTGTGCCGGTGTACGCCGCCGACCCCGTACGCCGACGCGCACCCCATCACCTCCGCGCTGAGCAGGTGGGGCTTGAGTGCCTTGCCCGCCCCGGACGTCCCGGTCACCGCCACCACGGTGACGTCAGGCTCGATGAGTTTCGCGGTCAGCGCCGGCGCCAGGGCGAGCGACCCACCGGTCGGGAAGCACCCGGGCACCGCGATGCGCCGCGCTTGCGTCAGCCGATCCCGCTGCCGCGTGCCGTCGGCCAGCGGTAGCTCCGGCAGGCCGTACGGCCACGCACCGGCGTGCTCGCCTCCGTACCAGCGAGCCCAGTCGCCGGCGTTGGTCAGGCGGTGATCCGCGCCGAGATCGATGACGAGTACATCGTCCGGGAGCTGCGCGGCCAGCGCCGCCGAATGACCGTGCGGCAGCGCCAGGAACACCACGTCGTGCCCGGACAACACCTCCGGCGTGGTCTCTTCCAGCACGCGGTCGGCCAAGGGGAACAGATGTGGATGGTGCGCGCCCAGCGGCGTGCCCGCATTGCCGCCCGCGGTCAACGCACCGATGCGAACGGACGGGTGGTCGAGCAGCAACCGGAGCAGTTCTCCACCGGCGTAGCCGCTCGCGCCCGCCACGGCAACCGAGATCATGCGAATAATTATGCATCCCCATGCAAACTCACTCAACGCGGGCCGGTCGACGTGACACTGCTGAGCGAAGGCAGGCCCGGTAGCGGCCGGTCCCAGCCGCTACCGGGCGAACCCGGACAGCAACTCGGCTGCCGCCTTGCGCCCGCAGAGCGGAAGGGGGCGCAGGCCAGCGCGCCGATCCTCGCTGTCTCCCCCGTGCGCCTGCTGAGCGGGGTGCGGACGGAGATCGATTGCCCTCATGTGGCGTCACGGATGGGGCGGTCCCCGCCGTCCGTCAGCACAGCCGGGCGAGTCCGGCTGCGCGGATGGCGTGCGGCCTGCCGCTGCCGCGCGCCCAGCCGCGGAGGGCTGGCCGCCTGCGGCTGCGGAGCGTGGCCCGCCACGGATGGGCTCGCTCCCCTGCGACTACGGCCGACTGCAGGTCCGCACGCCGGGCGGGACGCACCTACTGGCACTTCCGGACCGCAGATCATGGCGGTTTTCTGGCGCCCGGCACGCCCACCTGCGGTCGGCTCTGGCGCGCGGACCCTTCGGCACTGGCCCGGCGGCCAGCTGGTCCGAGGCTCGAGCAGTGAGCTGGCGGAGGTACACCGTGCCGCCACGGCACCGGAGAGGTCGGCCGGTCCTTCCGAGCTAGGGCCGCCGAGCTGAACGCCCACGCTCGGCGGCCCTCGCCGAAAATGGCTGCCTTCCGTGCCGATGCCCCGTGTCGGCCCGGCATTCCAGGGCACTCGGTTGCGACGCTCCTGCCCCGCACCAACGATCCCCACCAGCCCGGACTCCCGGGACGTTCGATTGCTTCCCTCGTGGCCGAGCGGTCCCTTCCGGGCCGATACGGCGCATCCCGGCTGAGCCCCCAATAGCACAGCGAACGCCCCGGCAGCGGCGGCTGACCGGGGCGTTCGCGAGGTTCAGCGGATCAGCGGAAGCGGGCGGGACGCAGCGCCTCCTCGAGGACGGCGGGCTGCTTCGCCGTGCGAACCTGCGCCTGCGCCGCACCCTCCGGCACCGGCTTGGGCAGCGGCGCGCACTGCGCGTCGGAGTCGTTGCCCTTCGTGCGTTCCGGCAGCTTGCCGGTCGCCAGGTAGTCGGCGACCTGGTCGTCCACGCAGACGTTGCCGCCGAGCGAACCGGAGTGAGTGGTGCCACCCGGCACGCTGATCAGGCTGGACTTCGGGAACCGCTTACGCACTTCCAGCGCACCGGAGAACGGCGTCGCGGCGTCCTCCTCCTCGCTGATCAGCAGAATCGGCGGGGCCTTGCTCCCGTCGACCGTGGGCGCCGTGCCCGGCTTGGCGGGCCAGCTCCGGCACGGCGCGTTGTACCAGGTGTTGGCCCAGGTCAGGAACGGGGCCCAGGAGTGGATGCGCCAGCTGTCCTCGCGCCACGTCTTCCAGTCCTTCGGCCACGGCGCGTCGGTGCACTCCACCGCCAAGTAGATGGCGTAGCCGTTGTCGTCCCCCATCCCACTGACCGCGTCGTACTGCTCCTTCAGCAGCGACCAGTCCTTGTCGTGCACCCACGCGGCGAACGCCGTCGCGATGGCGTCCCAGTCGTACTGGCCGTATCCCGCGGGCAGGAACAAGTCGATCAGCTCGGCAGACCCGATCTTGCCGCCTGCCGGTTCGCGGTCCAGCAGCTCCTTCTGCCGGTAGAACTCCCGCTCCACCTCGATCGCCTTGTCGCCGAGGTGGTAGACGTCGTCGTAGCGGGCGATCCAGTCGAAGTAGATCTTGACCACCCGGTCGAAGTGGATGTCCTGGTTCAGGTTCGCCTCGTACCAGACCGTCGCCGGGTTCACCACACCGTCGAAGACCGCACGGTGGATGCGCGACGGGTACTGCGTGGCATAGACCTGGCCGAGGTACGTGCCGTAGGAGAAGCCGTAGTAGCTGATCTTGTCCGCGCCGAGCGCTTTGCGGATGGACTCGATATCGGCGACCACGTCGCGGGTCTTCAGGTGCGGCAGCAGCTCCTTGGCCTCGGCCTTGGCGCACGCCTTGGCGTACTCCGCCATCTTCTTCAGCCACGTGCGCTCCAGCTCGCTCGTCGACGGGACGTACTCCGGCTTGTCGTAGCCGAAGTAGTCCGGATCGCAGCGCAGCGCGGGCTCGCTGGAGCCGACTCCGCGCGGGTCGAACCCGATCCAGTCGTAGGCCTTGCCCGCGTTCTTCGGCACGAAGTCACCCAGAATCGACAGACGCAGGCCTGCTCCCCCCGGCCCGCCGGGGTTGACCAGGATCGGCCCCTGGTACTCCGCCTCGGACGACGTGTGCTTGATGCGGGAAACCGCCAGCTTGATCTTCTTGCCGCCCGGCCGCGCATAGTCGAGCGGGACGACGACATGCCCGCACTCCGCGCCCGCCCTGGCCAGGACCGGATCCTCGCACTCTCCCCACTCGATCGGCGGAGGCTGGTAGGTCGGCGCGGCTTCCGGCGCCGCACCGGCGGCCGGCGCCAGCGCCGCGACGCCTGCCGCCAGTCCGGCAGCGGCCACCGCGGCCATGATCTTTCTCATCGCTGTCCCCTCGTGTGTTCGCCCGATCATGCCCGGGCCGGACGATGATCAAGCGACAATACTCAGCGAATCGCCGCGCGTCCGCCAGCCAACGGTCGTCGGTCATCACCCAGCCGGATGTACTTGCCTCGAGCCCCGGGCGAGCCGGAGGGTGGCCGCTGCACATGTGTCGGCCACATCAGTGCGGCCGTCCCCGCCACGTCAATGGATCGGGCGAGATGGTCGTCCATGAGGCCAACCGATGCAGCGAGACGGTCACCACGGCGCCGTCAATGCAGCAAGACCATCACCACCGCGCCAGTCGCCACCCACGCGGATGGCACCAGCTGCACGGGCCACAGCAGCAGTGCGATGTCCACCGCCGCACCGGGTCGATCGCTCCCTGGCCTGGCCGATCGCCGTGGCCGGGCGGACACGGTGCCCCTCGACACCACACTCGACACCGCAGTAGCGCCATGCGGCCAGCCGCACCAACAGCCACAGCAGCGCGGTGCTCGCCCGGCCGAGCACCGATCTGGGCGGGCTCGATCGCAGCTGCCGCATGGACACGTTGCACGGATGTGGGCATCGGCCGGCTCGACGGCGCCGGCCACGTCCGCCCGCCCTCCCCTGCCCGCTACCGTCACGACCATGACCCAGCCGTTGATCCGGGCCGTCCGCGACGGCCTGGCCGAGCTCGCCGACTCGGGCAGGGCCCCGGACATGCAGCGCTACATGAAGTCCGCCATGCCGTTCCGCGGTGTGCCGAAACCCGCGCGCGCCCAGCTGGCCCGGCGGGTCTTCGCCGAGCACGTCATCGCCGACCGGGCGACCTGGGAGGCGACGGTGCGGCAGCTCTGGCACGAGGCGACCTACCGCGAAGAGCGCTACCTCGCCATCGAGCTGACCGGCCACCGCATGGCCCGCGCCTGGCAGGACCCGGACGCCGTGCCGCTGTACCGCGAGCTGATCGTCACCGGCGCATGGTGGGACTTCGTGGACGAACTCGCCATCCGCCGGATCGGCCCGATCCTGCGCCGGTTCCGCGACGAGCTCACCCCGCTGATGCGGTCGTGGGCCCGGCACGAGGACCGCTGGCTGCGCCGTTCCGCGGTGATCTGCCAGGTCACCGCGAAGGCCGCCACCGACCGCGACCTGCTCGCCGATGTCATCACGGCCAACATCGACGACAAGGACTTCTTCCTGCGCAAGGGAATCGGGTGGGCACTGCGCGACTACGCGAAGACCGACCCGGATTGGGTCCGGGCTTTCGTCGCCGAACACCCTGGGCTCTCGCCGCTTTCCCGCCGGGAGGCGCTCAAGAACCTCTGACCACTCGGGCCGACACCGCCGTCCTTTCGTGCCGGGGCGCCGGGCCAAGCGCTCCCACCGGGAACACGGCCCTGTCAGGACATCCCGCCCACACGAACCGGCGCCGCACACGAGCGATCCGGCCTTCCCGAACCCGACACCACGCTCGAGCGACCCGGACCTGCCGAACCCGACACCACGCTCGAGCGATCCGGACGTCGTTCCGACGGAGAACCAGGGGAAGTATGCCGCCGCATCCTCGATGCGCTGGAGCGCGAGATCGTGCCGCAACCGACGACGAGCCATGAGACTGTCGGATGCCAAGTCCGGTCCTTGCGGACCGAAGCCACGCACTGTCCGATCAGCCCGGACCAGTGCCATGCTCGCGCTGTGCGACCCGCCCGGGCCGGTTCACCCCCTGTCCTCGTCGCGTTGACTCGGCGGGGGCGGCAGGTACGCGCCCGGCGTGTACGGATCGCAGCCGATCAACGGCAGCCTGCGCAAAATGGCGCTCTGGGTTCGGCCGAACGCTTCCGCGATGTCCCGCAGGTCCTCGCCCGCGATCCAGCGCTTCTCCAACTCCGCATCCAGCTCCGCGGTCCACGGCCGCCCGGTGTTGCTCGGCTGTTCCCGGCGCCGGTGCCGATGTCTCCGCGGCTGCCCGGCCGCCGCCAGCAACTCGTCCGACAGCACCTCGGCCACGGCACTCAGCGCGCCGGCCGCCACCTCGACCTGGCCGGCCGCGACCGGGCGGCCTTCCGGGTCCGCCACGTCCAACCGCACGGTGACCTGCCGCTCGGCGGCCTC
>NZ_PKFA01000040.1:0-15001 GCF_002919275.1 Thermocrispum sp.
GCGCTGCCCGCCGCGCTCGCGTTGGCCGTGCGCCGGGCCACCGCCCGGGGCGAGCTCGACCCGACGCAGCTCGACCTCGCCGCCGGGGTGACGCCGCCGGAGACCTCGCCGGTGCCGATCCCGCGCAGCACGCTCGCCGGTCTGCTGGCCGTCGACCAGTTCGTGGAGCAGCTGCACGGGCTGCGCGAGGACCGGGAGCGCATCCAGGCGAGCAGGCGGAGAACCGATGCGGACCTGCTGCCGTTGCTGCGCAACGCACTCGAGCCGGCTTACCCGTTGCCCCGCTACCTGGCCGCGCACGACGTGCTCGCCGAAGCGTTCGGCATCGCCGATGCCTTCGGCCGTCGCCGCAAGGTCCTGGTGATCACCGGGGACGCGCTTTCCGGCCGGATGGCCGGCCCGGCGATCCGGGCGTGGAACATCGCCCGCATCCTGTCCGCCGAGCACGACGTGCGGCTGGTCACGGTCAACCCGGCGAACGCGCTCGGCGAGCTGCCTGCCGGGCAGTTCCGGGTCTCCGAGGCCAGGCACCGCGACCTGGCCGAACCCGTCGAGTGGGCGGAGATCGTCGTCCTGCAGGGCCACGTGCTGGAGATGGCTCCGGCGCTCAAGGAGCGGCACTCGCACAAGATCGTGGTCTGCGACCTGTACGACCCGATGCACCTGGAGCTGCTCGAGCAGTCCAAGGACACCCCGGACGACCGGCGGGCCGCCGACGTCGCCGGGGTGACCAGGGTGCTCGACGCGCAGCTGGAGCGCGGTGACTTCTTCCTGTGCGCCTCCGAACGGCAGCGGCACCTGTGGCTCGGGCATCTGGCGGCGATCGGCCGGCTGTCGCCCCGGCTGTACGACGCCGATCCCACCACCCAGTCGCTGCTCGCCGTGGTCCCGTTCGGCCTGCCGGAGCAGCCGCCGGTGCGCACCGGTGACGGGCTGCGGGCCAGCATCGACGGCATCTCGGACACCGACCACGTGATCATCTGGGCAGGCGGGGTGTACAGCTGGTTCGACCCGCTCACGCTGATCCGCGCGATCGACCGGCTGCGCGAGCGGCGCGGCGACGTGCGCCTGGTGTTCTTGGGCATGAAGCACCCCAACCCCGAGGTCGGGGAGATGTCCATCGCCGCGCGCACCGTCCGGCTGGCCGACGAGCTCGGGCTGACCGGCAAGCACGTGTTCTTCAACCAGCACTGGGTGCCCTACGCCGAGCGGCAGAACTGGCTGCTGGACGCCGACTGCGGGGTCACCACCCACTACCAGCACGTGGAGACCACGTTCGCGTTCCGCACCAGGGTGCTGGACTACCTGTGGGCGGGGCTGCCCATCGTCACCACCGACGGCGACGCGTTCGCCGACCTGGTGCGCGCCGAGCAGCTGGGCGTGGTCGTCCCGCCGGAGGACCCGGTGGCGCTGGCCGAAGCGCTGGAGAAGTGCCTGTACGACACCGAGTTCGCGGCGGCGTGCACCGAGCGGATCGCCGCGGTGGCCCAGCGGTTCACCTGGCCGGAGGTGCTGCGCCCGCTGGTCGAGTTCTGCCGCGACCCCAGGCCCGCGGCCGACCGGCTGCCCGGCGCGGCGGACCTGACCACCGAACCGCAGCCGCGCGGACTGGCCAAGCTGCGTCGGGACGTCGCGCTGGCGCGCGAGTACCTGGCCACGGGAGGAATCCGCGAACTCGGCCGACGAGCGGCCGGGCGGCTTCGTAAGGTCGTCAGACGTGGCTAAGTCGTCGCAACCCTCCGCCGAGCGGGAGGCGGCCCCGCTGCGGGTGCTGTTCGACGGCACCCCGCTGATCGGCGAGCGCACCGGTGTCGGTCGCTACACGTTCTCCCTCACCGAAGAGCTGGCGTCCATGCCGGAGGTGCGATCCCGCGGCGTCGCATTCACCGTGCGTGGCTGGCGCAAGCTGCGCCGGATGCTGCCGCACGGCGTGACCGCCGCCGGGATGCCGGTACCCGCCCGCCTGTTGCGGGCGGCGTGGCGCCGCAGCCGCATCCCACCGGTGGAGCTGTTCGCCGGGTTCGCCGACGTCGTGCACGGCACGAACTTCGTCCTGCCCGGCACGCTGCGCGCCGCAGGCGTGGTGACCATCCACGACCTGGCGTTCCTCGACCGCCCCGAGTCGGCGGGCCAGCCCGACCTGCCCGCGCTGGTGCGGGTCAGCGCGCGCCGGGCCAAGGTGATCTGCACGCCGACCGCCGCGGTGGCGGACAAGGTGGCGGAACGGCTGGAGGTGGACCGCGACAAGATCATGGTCACCCCGTTGGGGGTGGATCCGTCCTGGTTCGCCGCCCAGCCACCGACCGAGCGGCTGCGCCAGCGGCTGTCGCTGCCGTCCAAGTACGTGCTGTTCGTGGGCGCGGCGGGCCCACGCAAGGGGCTGCGCTGGCTGGCCAAGGCGCATCAGGCGGATCCCGGCCTGCCGCCGTTGGTCTACGTCGGGCCGGGGACGTTCGAGGCATCGCCGCGCTCGCTGCACGCCGGATACGTCTCCGACGTCGACCTGCGCAGCGTGATGGCCGGGGCCAGCGCGTTGGTGCTGCCGTCACGGGACGAAGGGTTCGGGCTGCCCGTGCTGGAGGCGATGGCGTGCGACGTTCCGGTCGTGTGCACGGATGTCCCGGCTTTGCGGGAGGTCTCCGGCGGGCACGCCCACCTGGTGCCCTACGGCGACGTGGACGCCCTCATAGCTGCAATGAACGCGGCCGTGGCGGACTCGCGCACCCCGGAGGCGTCCGTCGCGCGACGAGCCCATGCTGCCACGTACACCTGGCGCCGCTGCGCGGAGCTGACCGTAGCGGCCTACCGCAAGGCAGCGGGCAAATAGCCACTACTCGGCCGCCCGCAGCTCGTCACGGTGCTTGCGCACGTACGCAGCCAACACCTCGCGCCATACCGGCATCGGGTCGAACCCGGCCGCCAGCCACGACCTCGGCGACAGCACCGCGCAGGCCAGCCCCGGCGCCGCCGTGCGGAGCTGACCGTAGCGGCCTACCGAAAGGCAGCGGGCAAATAGCCACTACTCGGCCGCCCGCAGCTCGTCGCGGTGCTTGCGCACGTACGCAGCCAACGCCTCGCGCCATGCCGGCATCGGGTCGAGCTCGGCCGCCAGCCACGACCTCGGCGACAGCACCGCGCGGGCCGGCCGCGGCGCCGGGCGCGGGAAGTCCTGCGTCGAGCACGGCTGCACGCGTTCCGGATCGGCGTCCAGCTCCTCGAAGATCGCCCTGGCGAAGCCGAACCACGTGGTGCTGCCTTGGCAGGTGCAGTGCAGGGTCCGCTGCTCGGGCCCCTGGCCGTCGGCGATGCGCTCCGCCAGCTGCAGCAGCCCGCCTGCCAGCGCCTCCGCCGACGTCGGTGACCCGTGCTGGTCGTCGACCACCCGCAGCGTCTCCTTCTCCCGCTCCAGCCGGGCGATGGTGTGCACGAAGTTCGAGCCGCCCACGCCGTAGACCCACGCGGTGCGGACCACCCAGGCATCGGCTCCGGACGCGAGCACCGCCACTTCACCTGCCGCCTTGGTGCGGCCGTACGCGCTGCGCGGGCCCAGCGGGTCGTCGGGCTCGTACGGCCGGTCGGACTCGCCGGAGAAGACGTAGTCGGTGGACACGTGAATCAGCGGCACCTGCGCCGAGGCGCAGGCGGCGGCGAGCAGGCGGGGGCCATCGGCGTTGACCGCGAACGCCTTGCGTTCGGCCGATTCGGCGGCGTCAACCGCGGTGTAGGCGGCGGCATTGATCACCACCGGGCGGCCGCCGCGCCGCCGGGCGTGCTCGGCCAGCTCACGCACGGCGGAGACGACCTGCCCCGCGCTCGTCACGTCCAGCTCGGCACGGCCGGGCGCGCGGACATCGGCACCCGCCTGCTGTGCCTGCCTGTTCAACTCTCGTCCCAGCTGCCCGGTCCCGCCCGGGATCAGCAACGTCAGCGCCGTCATTCGTCCAGTCCCGCACGTTTGCGCAACGGCTCCCACCAGCTGCGGTTGTCCTTGTACCAGCGCACGGTGTCGGCCAAACCCTCGGTGAACGGCACCGCGGGACGATACCCCAACTCGGTGCTGATCTTGGTGATGTCGACCGAGTACCTGCGGTCGTGTCCCTTGCGGTCGGGCACGTACTCGACCATGTCCCAGTCCGCGCCGACCGCCTCCAGCAACAGGCCGGTCAGTTCCTTGTTGGTCAGCTCGGTGCCGCCGCCGATGTTGTAGATCTCGCCCGGCCGTCCCCGGTCCAGCACCAGCTGGATGCCGCGGCAGTGATCGTCGACGTGCAGCCAGTCGCGGACGTTCCCGCCGTCCCCGTACAGCGGCACCCGCTTGCCGTTCAGCAGGTTGGTCACGAACAGCGGGATGACCTTTTCCGGGTACTGGTAGGGCCCGTAGTTGTTGGAGCACCGGGTGATGCACACCGGGAGTCCGTGGGTGCGGAAGTAGGCCCTGGCCAGCAGGTCGGACGAGGCCTTCGACGCCGAGTACGGCGAGTTCGGTTCCAGCGGATGGTCCTCCGGCCACGAGCCGTGCTCGATCGAGCCGTACACCTCGTCGGTCGAGACGTGCACGAACCGGCCGACCTCGGTCTCCAGCGCGGCTTGCAGCAACGTCTGCGTGCCGAGCACGTTGGTCGAGACGAACTCGGCCGCGCCCACGATCGACCGGTCGACGTGCGACTCGGCGGCGAAGTGCACCACCGCGTCCGCGCCGCGCAGCACCTCGCGGACCAGCTCGACGTCGCGAATGTCCCCGCGCACGAACTCCAGCCGCGGCGAGTCCTTCACCGGGGCGAGGTTCTGTTCGTTGCCGGCGTAGGTCAGGCTGTCCAGTACCACGATCTGTGCGTCGGCCAGCGAGTCGTAGGCCCCGGTCAGTGCTTGCCGAACGTAGTGCGAGCCGATGAACCCGGCGCCGCCCGTGACGACCACCCGCATGCAA
This sequence comes from Thermocrispum sp., assembly GCF_002919275.1. Classification (NCBI taxonomy): domain Bacteria; kingdom Bacillati; phylum Actinomycetota; class Actinomycetes; order Pseudonocardiales; family Pseudonocardiaceae; genus Thermocrispum; species Thermocrispum sp. The sequence continues at coordinate 4,928 of NZ_PKFA01000040.1, forward strand.
TACCTCCAACCGCGCGACAGTCTAGGGGTATGTTCACGCGTTGGCGTTTTGCCTGGTTCACTAGAGCGTGATGATGAAGATGGCGAGGCGGGTGGGCTACCTGGTGGTGGCCGTGATTTCTGCTGCCACCGTCGTCGCGGCCGGGTACACCTACCTGAAGGTGGACGACTTCCGTGACAACGTCACCACCACGCCTGCGCTGGACGAGATCCCCAACTCGCCGCCGGAGGACGACGGCGCGGAGGACATCCTGCTGGTCGGGTCGGACAGCCGCACCGACGCCAAGGGCAAGCCGCTGTCCCGCGAGATGCTGGCCAAGCTGCGCACCACGGCGAGCGTCGGGGTGAACACCGACACGTTGATCATCGTGCGGTTCCCCCACGACGGCGGGCCGCCGCGCGCGGTGTCGCTGCCCAGGGACAGCTGGGTGCGCGTGCCCACCGGCGGCAAGGCGAAGATCAACTCGGCGTACGGGGTCGCCAAGGCGGCCGAGGCCGCGCGGCTGCACCAGCGCGGCGGCATGTCCGCCGAGGAGATCGAACGGGCCTCCGACGAGCGCGGCCGCCGGGCGCTCATCCAGACGGTGCAGGACTTCACCAAGGTGCACATCGACCACTACGCCGAGGTGAGCCTGCTGGGCTTCTACCTGCTCACCGAGGCGCTGGGCGGGGTCGAGGTGTGCCTGAACGCGGCCACGTCGGATGCCGACTCCGGGGCCAACTTCCGGGCCGGACGGCAGACCATCAGCGGCAGCGAGGCGCTGGCCTACGTCCGGCAGCGCAAGAACCTGCCGCGTGGGGACCTGGACCGGATCGTCCGCCAACAGACGTTCCTGGCGTCGGCGCTGCACAAGGTGCTGTCCACCGACACGCTCACCGACAACCGCAAGCTGCGCAGGCTGGTGAACGCCGTCGAACGGTCCGTGGTGCTGGACCCCGACCTGGACATCCTGGAGTTCGCCCAGAAGGCACGGAGCCTGTCGTCCCGGCAAGTCACGTTCGTCACCATCCCGGTGGAGAACATCAACGGCCGCAGCCCGGACGGCAAGCAGAGCATCGTGGTGGTCGACGAGAAGAAGGTGCGTGCGTTCGTCCGCGACCTCATCCGGCCGAAGGGGAACCCGGCGGGCACCTCGAGCGGGCCGAGCGCGCCCGGCGCTTCGTCGAGCCAGGCACCGCGGGGCGGCGGCAGCTCTCCGGGAGCGGCCTTGGGGGTGCTCACCGCCCAGGAGGGCGAGCCGATCAGCGGCGGCCGCGCGCCCTGTGTCAACTGACGCGCCGGCCGAAGCGGGCGGGGTCGCGGTGACGAAGGGCCCGGCATCGGTGGATTCGCTCGGCTGGTCCGTCGCCAGGCACTCCGGCAGACCGCCGTCAGCCCGGGAGGCTGGCGGCCGTCGGCAGCTGAGGGCGATCGACACGGGACGTTGTGGTTGTCCGGAGGTTCGACGCCGGATCGCCGCCACCCCGGCCGTCGAGCAACCGGCCAGGAAGATCGACGCCGCCACTGCACAGAACGCGGCGGGCACGAGAAGGCACCATCTGACGCCGCACGTCCTGCCACGGATTGGCGGGCCACCCGGGCAACGGCGCCCGGATAGCCTGCTCGGTGTGAACGTCACCGAGTCCTTGCTCCACCCGCTGCTGTCGACAGCGTCCGCCCGTCCATTGCTCACGCACTATGACGACGCCGCCCAGACCCGCATCGAGCTGTCCGCGGCCACGCTGGCCAACTGGGCGGCGAAAACCGCCAACTGGCTGGTGGACGAGTTCGATGTCGAGATCGGTGATCCGGTGTGCGTGCGGCTGCCCACGCACTGGCAGACCGCGGGTGTGCTGCTCGGTGCGTTCTGGTGCGGCGCGCACGTGGTCACCGAGGCCGACGACGCGCGCGTGGTGTTCCTGCCACCCGGGGATCATGACGTCGCTGCTCCGCAAGCGATCGTCGCTCTGGATCCGCTGGGCCGGGGCGTGCCCGGCGGAGTCACCCCACCGGCCCTCGACTACCTGGTCGAGTCCCGGGCGTGCGCCGACGACTTCATGCCGCTGGAGCCGGTGCCCGGCGACTCCCCTGCCCTGATGGGGCTCAGCGCGCAGGAAGTACTCGACACGGCTCGCCGGAACGCCGAGAAGGCTGGCCTGGACCGCCGAAGCAGGGTGCTGTCGACACTGGAGTGGACGCTGCCGGACGGCCTGCTCCGGGGCCTGCTGGGACCGCTGGCGGCAGGCGCGTCCGTCGTGCAGGTCACCAACGCCGACCCCGCGAAGCTGGACGCCCGCAGGGACGCCGAACGCACCACGGCCGACCTGCTCGCCTGACGGCAAGCGCGGGCGACCACTGCTCGCGCAAGCCTGCCGCGAGCAGTGACGCCTGCGTCAAGCCCCGTTCGCGGGCAGGTACGCCCACCGGCGCCCGGCCGGGCGACTGCTCCTACTTGAGCAGCGAGCGGGCCATCACCAGCCGCTGGATCTGGTTGGTGCCCTCGTAGATCTGGGTGATCTTGGCGTCGCGCATCATCCGCTCCACCGGGAAGTCCCGCGTGTAGCCCGCGCCGCCGAAGATCTGCACCGCATCGGTGGTGATCTGCATGGCGGCGTCGGAGGCGAACGTCTTGGCTGCGCTGGAGGCGAACGACGCGTCCGGCTCGCCCCGCTCCACCTTGGCCGCCGCCGCGTACACCAGGTGCCTGGCCGCCTCCACCTTCATGGCCATGTCGGCCAGCATGAACTGGATGGCCTGGAAGTCGGCGATCGGCTTGCCGAACTGCTTGCGCTCCTTGGCGTAGGCGACCGCCGCGTCCAGGGCGCCCTGCGCGATCCCCAGCGCCTGCGCGCCGATCGAGTGCCTGGTGTGGTCCAGCGTGCGGAACGCCAGCTTCAGACCCTGCCCCGGCTCGCCGATGATCCGGTCCTCCGGGATGGTGCAGTTCTCGAAGTAGATCTCGTTGGTCGGCGAACCCTTGATGCCGAGCTTGCGCTCCTTCGGGCCGACCGTGAAGCCCGGATCGTCCTTGTGCACCACGAACGCCGAGATGCCGCGCGCCGGGCTGGGCGCGTCCGGGTCGGTCACCGCCATCACGGTGAACCACTCGGACATCGCCGCGTTGGTGATCCAGCACTTGGTGCCGTTCAGCACCCAGGTGTCGCCGTCCTTGACCGCGCGGGTGCGCATCGACGCCGGGTCCGACCCCGCCTCCCGCTCCGACAGCGCGTAGGAGGCCATCGCGCCCGCCGCGACGTCGCCGAGCACCTTCTTCTTCAGCTCCTCGGAGCCACCGAGGATGATGTTCATGGTGCCGAGCTTGTTCACCGCCGGGATCAGCGACGAGGACGCGCACACCCGGGCGACCTCCTCGATCACGATGTTGGTGGCGATGGCGTCGGCGCCCTGCCCGCCGTAGGCCTCCGGGATGTGGATCGCGTGGAACCCGGCCATGGTGAGCGCGTCGCGCGCCTCCACCGGGTAGCGCTCGTTCTCGTCGACATCGGCCGCGTGCGGCGCGATCTCCTTCTCCGCGAGCGCCCGCACGGCGGCACGCAGTTCCTCGTGCTCGTCGGCCAGCCGGTACAGCTCGGACACCTGGACCTCCCGTTGCCACACATCGACCCACGTCGGGGTCTGCCGCCCCTTAGGTTAATCGCCATTTACTAGGACGTCCTAGGAAGTGTCCGTGAAGCTGCTCACCGGTACGATGCCCGCACCCACCGAATCGATCATGAACGACGAGCACCCGGCGAGGGTGCGTCAGGAGAAGACGAGGCCAGGTCGATGAGATTCGCCATGTCGCGCCGCAAGGCCATCGGGGTCGGGGGAACGCTGGCTTCCGGGGCGCTGCTCGGCACCGGAGTGGTGGCCGCCCGGTCGCAAGCCGAAGCCACCGCCGCTGCCTCCCCCGCCGACCGCATCGCCCGCACGTACCGCCGCGTCACCAAGGCGGCTGGCGGCACCTGGTCGTCGATGATCTCGATCGCCGACGGCGACACGGTGCGACCGGTCGTGCTCGATCAGCCGGACCGGGTCGTCGAGGCATACAGCGTCAACAAGATCGCCGTCGCGGTGGCGGTACTGGACAAGATCGACCGCGGCGTGCTGAGCCTGGACCAGCGGGTGGACGTCACCGAGGACATCGTCATCCGGGACACCGACGGCATCTTCGGCCTGGACGGCGCCTACCCGTCGTCGGTCACCCTCGGCCACGCGCTGGCCACGTTGCTGACGGTGTCGGACAACACCGCCGTGCGGCTGTGTGGCCTGGTGTGCCCGGCGGCGGAACTCAACGAGATCCTGCGCGCCAAGGGCTTCGAGCACACCCAGGTGGTCCCGGTGGAGAACCCGAACCGGTTCTTCCTGGGCAAGACCACGCCCAGGGAGACGCACACCCTGCTGCGCAAGCTGGTCACCGGGGAGCTGTTGTCGGCGAAGTCCAGCCAGTACCTGCTCACCGTGCTGCGCTCGCTCACCTCGTTCACCGACGGGTTCCGGCTGTATCTGACCTCGCCGGAGCGCCTGCGGGTGGCCACGAAAGCGGGTTGGTTCGCCGACGGGCGCAACGAGGCGGGCGTGGTGTTCGGCCAGGACGGCACGCCGCTGGCGACGTATGCGCTGTTCGCCTCCGGGCAGTTCACCGGCGGTGAAGCGGTCGACGACGACTTCAGCACGAACCATCCGGCGGTGCGGGCACGTGCCCAGCTGGGCCGGACGGTCATGGATGCGGTGGCGGACTCCGCTGTCGGGGCGAGGTCGGCTCGGCTGCGGTTCCCGGCGCCGGCCTACCGGCCGTCCAACGGCGGCTAGGGCGCCGGGCGGGGAAGTACCCGGCCTGCTCGACCCTCGACGCCCGGCGCTGCGTTTGTCCGCGCCCTGCCCGGGGTTCACGCGGGGCGCTGCCGTTACCCGGACACAGCACTGTCTCTGGCCCCACGGTGCATGGCGGCTGGCAATGATCCGGCCTACGGGTTCGCCAACTGGCGGTCTGCCCCGCGCCATGCATGGCGGCTAGGACGCCAGGTGGAGAACACGGCGGCTCCGCTCGACGCCCAGCACTGTGCCTGTGCCTGTTGGCCCGCACCCTGCACCGGCACGGGAATCGCGCACGCTGCCGTGCCCGGACGCGCAGCGCCCGCGCCCGCCTGCCGCCCGTGGGTCAGCTCAGCGATTCGCGCAGCTTGGCGTCCTTGTCCAGAACCTTCTGCTCGAGGTCGCGCTGGAACTGCGCCATCCGCTCCCGCAGTGCCGGATCCGAAGCGGCCAGGATGCGCACCGCGAGCAGGCCGGCGTTGCGCGCCCCGCCGACCGACACCGTGGCCACCGGCACCCCCGCGGGCATCTGCACGATGGACAGCAGCGAGTCCAGCCCGTCCAGGTGCTTCAGCGGGACCGGCACACCGATCACCGGCAGCACCGTGGCCGAGGCGACCATCCCCGGCAGGTGCGCCGCACCGCCCGCCCCGGCGATGATCACCTGCAAGCCCCGGTCGGCCGCGCTCGCCGCGTAGTCGAGCATGCGCTGCGGCGTGCGGTGCGCGGAGTACACGCCGACCTCGTAACGGACGCCGAATTCGTCCAGCGCCTCGGCGGCGGCGGAGAGCACCGGCCAGTCCGAGTCGCTGCCCATGATCACGCCGACCGACGGCTGAGCTGCCTGCATCCGAGTGGTCTCCTTCAGTGCACTTGGTAGCCGTCGAGCCAGACGGCGTGGGACAGCCAGTGGGCGGCCAGCCGGCCGCGCTCGCGCAGCTTCTCGACGTCGTCGCCGAGGAAGTTCACATGCCCCAGCTTGCGGCCGGGCCGTTCCTGCTTGCCGTACAGGTGCACGCGCGCCGACGGAAACCGGGCGAACAGGTGGTGGAGCCGCTCGTCCGGGCCCATCGCCGGCGGCTGCTCGGCGCCCAGCACGTTGGCCATCACGCACACCGGGGCCAGCGGGTCGGTCGCGCCGAGCGGGTAGTCCAGCACCGCGCGCAGATGCTGCTCGAACTGCGACGTGCTGGAACCGTCCATGGTCCAGTGGCCGGAGTTGTGCGGGCGCATGGCCAGCTCGTTGACCACCACGCCGCTGTCGGTCTCGAACAGCTCGACGGCCATCACACCGACCACCCCCAGATCCGCCGCGATGCGCAGCGCGAGCTCCTGGGCGTCGTGCGCGGTGTCGGCCGACAGGCCGGGCGCGGGGGCCAGCACCTCGGTGCAGATCCCGTCGCGCTGCACCGTCTCCACCACCGGCCAGGCGGCCCCCTGGCCGAACGGCGACCGGGCGACCAGGGCCGACAGCTCGCGCCGCATCGGCACCTTTTCCTCCACCAGCAGCGGCGTGCCGGCGTCGAGCAGGTCGCGCACCAGCGTGCCGGCTTCCTCCGGCGTCTCCGGGATCCACACGCCCCGGCCGTCGTACCCGCCGCGAACGGCCTTGACGACCACCGGCCAGCCGTGCTGGTCACCGAACCGCCGCACGTCGTCGGGGCGGGTCACCGCCGCGAATGCGGGCACCGGGCACCCCGCCTCGGCCAGCCGCTGGCGCATCCGCAGCTTGTCCTGCGCGTGCAGCAGCGCGTCCGGACCCGGCCGCACGACCACACCGGCGTCGACCAGCTCACGCAGGTGCTCGTTGGGGACGTGTTCGTGATCGAACGTCACCACGTCGACCCCGGACGCGAACGCCATCAGGGCATCCAGGTCGGTGTGGTCGCCCTGCACCACCTTGCCCGCGACCAGCCCGGCGGAATCCCTCTCGCCCGCCACCATCACGTGCAAGGACTGCCCGAGGGCGATGGCCGCCTGATGGGTCATCCGGGCCAGCTGTCCACCGCCGACCATGCCGACGATCGGCAGCCCCGTGTGCGCATCCATGACGACCAAACCCTACCGTCGCGACCACAGCAGGCCGCCGAGCACCAGGGGCACGTAGAGATACAGATTACCCAGCAGGTGGTCGACCACCGACCAGCCGAGATCGGGGTCCCGGCCGCCGGGCAGGATGAGCAGCAGATAGCTGGCGAAGACCGCGGTGAGCACCACCGCCGGCCACCACCGGCGGCGCCCGCCGTGCGCGAGCACCACGACCAGCAGCGGCACCGCCCAGACCCAGTGGTGGGTCCAGGACACCGGGGAGACCAGCAGCCCGTAGAACGCGGTCACCAGCAGCGCCTGCAGCGGCTCGCCGCGCAGCTGGTAGCGGCGCATCAGCAGCACGGCGAACGGTGCCAGCACGGCACCGACGGCGATCGCCGCGGCCAACGACCACGACGCCCCGCCGGTGAGCCGGAGGAACAGGCCGTTCAGCGCCTGGTTGTCCGACCAGTGGATGGTCCCGATCCGCTCCGGGTCACCGAGCGCGTGCGTGAAGTAACGCACGACGTCGTAAGGGCTGATGAGCAGCAGCACGCCCTGCAGCCCGGCGAAGGTCGCCACCGACCGGATCGCATCGCGCCACCGGCCGATGAACACCAGGTGCGCGACGAAGATCAGCGGGGTGAGCTTGATCGCGGACGCCACGCCGATCAGCACCCCGCCCCAGCGGCTGCCCCGCGCGCCGACGACCAGCACGTCCACCATCACCAGGGCCATCAGGACCAGGTTGATCTGGCCGAGCGAGATGGTCCGCCACACCGGCTCGAGCAGGATCGCCGCCGCGGTCAGCGCCGCCGTGGCGGTGGCCGTGGTGGCGAAGAGCCGCGCCCCGGTCGCGCGCAGGCTCAGCCACACCACGACGGCCAGGCACGACACCGAGACCGCGCCCAGCACGCCCCAGGCCACCGGGATGGCCAGCGGGGCCAACGGGACGAACAACAGCGCCGCGGCAGGCGGGTAGGTGAACGGCAGCAGCGCCCACTCGGGCTCGTACGCGGGCAGCGTCGGGGTGTCGTAGAGCGGGTCGCCGTCCAGCAGCGTGTTGGCGCCCGCCCGGTACACCACGCTGTCCATGCCCAGCGGCCACCCGGCCAGCCAGCCGATGACGCCGACGGCCAGCGGCAGCGCGGCCAGCAGGCCGATCAGCACCACCGCGCCACGGTGGGCGCGGAGCCGACGCTGCAGCGATGTGGGCACGCAGCAAGAGTAGGGCGTGGCGGATCAGGCCCGGCCGACGGTGCTCAACACCGCACACGACTCGGCGAACGTCGGCGGGAAGCGCAGCATGCGCAACGCCGGTGGCGGCAGCCCGTGCAGCTGCTCGTCACGGGACAGCCGGGCGGTGATCTCCCGGCGCGCCGCCATCATCCTGCGGGGCAGCTCGTCGTCCCGGCCGGTCAGCACGGCCAGTGTGGACGGACCGAGGCAGGCCACCGTCTCCCCGCCGTCGAACACCTTCCGGAGCGCGTCCGCGGTCAGGATCATCCCGGTCAGCCGGGCCCACCCGGTCATCGCGCTCGCGTCGACCGTGGCGACGATCAGCAGGTGGGTCGCGGGCACCGGCCGCCCGGTCCGGGCAGCCGCCCGGTACACCTCGGCCAGCCGGGTGCGCAGGTACGAGCCGGTCGGCAGGCCGGTCAGCGGATCGATGACCTCCGGATTGGCCAGGCGGTCGAGCGCGGCCTCGGCCCAGGCCGTTGCGGTGATGCGGACCAGCCGCACCGGGGTGGCGTCGATGTCGGGCGTCACCCACCCGTCGCCGTCGGAACCGGCCAGCACCGCGTGCAGGGCGGCCAGATCCGTCAACGTCTCCTCCAGGCCGGCCCCCGAGGCCGCCCGTGCGCGCCCCAACGCCGACAGCACCGAATCGGTCGCGCCCCCGGCGGTCAAGGCCGCGCACACCATGTCCACCTCGGGCACTCCCCAGTCGCTGGGAAAGCGCCATCCGGCGGCAAGGCTCGCCGAGCGCCAGCGCGCCCGCAGCACCCGGGGATCGAGGTCGAGCGGCCGAAGCACCGGCCGCTGTTCCCTGCCCGGGTCATCCGCCCCGGCGGAACGCGCACCGACAGTTGGCCCGTCCGTCACTTGCCGCCCCTTCCCCGGCATTGTCGCGTCCACCGGAGTGACGAGTTCAGCCACGGATTGTGACGCCATTTAATAGATCACGGTTCCGGGTGACCGCGGAAGCCGGTGCGACACTCCACCGGCCCTTGGAGCGCAGCGCTACCCACGGTTACGCTTGCCAGCCTCGTGGTGACGTAGCGACTCAGGTCCGTCACACTGGTGCGCGGACGGCGTCTGAGGAATGCGCCGCCTGACTGGGACCGCACCGCAGGACTGGGGACAAGGAGGGCCCGTGACCACCGCACCGACTGGGGGCACCGAGCAGCACGGTCCCAGTGATGCCGAGTTGATCGCCGCGGTGCGCAACGGGAACACCTCCGCCTACGGGACGCTGTACGAGCGGCATGTGGGCGCGGCGTACAACCTGGCACGACAGCTGGCGCGGTCCAACGCCGAAGCCGACGACCTGGTGGCAGAGGCGTTCGCCAAGCTGCTGGACACGCTGCGCGCCGGCAAGGGCCCGGACTCGGCGTTCCGCGCTTACCTGCTCACCTCGCTGCGGCACGTCGCCTACGACAAGGCGCGCAGGGAGAAGCGGATCGACCTCAACGAGGACATGTCCGAGGTCACCGGTGCGCTCGGCGGCGCGCTGACCGTCCCGTTCTCCGACACCGCCGTGGCCGGGCTGGAGCGCTCCATGGCCGCGCAGGCGTTCGCCCGGCTGCCGGAGCGGTGGCAGATGGTGCTCTGGCACACCGAGATCGAACAGCAGACGCCTGCCGAGATCGCGCCGCTGCTCGGCCTGTCCCCCAACGCGGTGTCCGCGCTGGCCTACCGGGCCAGGGAAGCGCTGCGGCAGGCCTACCTGCAGGTGCACCTGACCGAGACGGCCGCGGAGCGGTGCCGCGCCACCGCCGATCGGCTGGGCGCGTGGACGCGCGACGGGTTGTCCAAGCGCGAACGCGCCCAGGTCGAGAACCACCTCGACAACTGTGCGGACTGCCGCGCCCTCGCCGCGGAGCTGGCCGACATCAACGGCGCCCTGCGCGCCGTCGTCGCGCCGCTGGTGCTGGGTGGGGCCGCACTCGGCTACCTGGCGCTGGCGAGTTCCGCGAAGGCCGCGGCCGCCACGGCAGGCGCCGCCGCGGCCACCACCGGAGTCGCGGC
>NZ_PKFA01000009.1:0-14917 GCF_002919275.1 Thermocrispum sp.
TCCGGCAGTTTCCAGGTCACCGTGAAGCCGGCGGTGGCCGCTCCGTCGGCCTCGGTGACGTCCTCGACGGCGACCTGGACGTCCTCGGCATCCAGCGCTTGTTTCGCCTGCCGGAGTGCGGCTTCGGCCGCCTTCGGCGCATCGGTCAACCGTGCGGCCGCTGCCGGGTCGCCGTACGCGGCGGCGAACGCGCGAGCGGCGTCCTCCGCGCCGGCGGAGGAGAACAATCCGCACGCCGTCAGCGAGCTGATCAGTACGGCGGCGAGGGCCAAGCACAGGGTGCGTCGCATCACGAGCGTGGAGTATGCCCGATGACCGGCGGTCGTTCCGGTCACCGTGTCCGAACGGTTCAGAACAGCACCGTGGCGAACTCGCCCACCTGCCGGAAGCCAACTTTGCGGTACGCGGCGAGCGCCGGGGCGTTGTAGGAGTTGACGTACAAGCTGGCGATCCGGCCGAGGTCGTCGACCAGGTGCTGCACCACCGCCGCGGTGCCCGCGGTGCCCAGGCCGCGTCCGCGCCACTCCGGATGCACCCACACGCCCTGGATCTGCCCCACGGTCGCCGACAGCGCGCCGATCTCGGCCTTGAAGACCACCTCGCCGTCCTCGAACCGCGCGAACGCGCGGCCGGCGGAGATCAGCTCGGCGACCCGGGACCGGTAGCTCGCACCGCCGTCGCCGAGCCGCGGGTCGACCCCGACCTCCTCGATGAACATCGCGATGGCCGCGGGCAGGTAGGTGTCCAGTTCGCTGGGCACCACCCTGCGCACGTGCGGATCCGGCTCGACCGCGGGCGGGGTCTCGATGGCCATCAGCGGCTGCGAGGGGCGTACGTCCCTGGCCGGTCCCCATGCCATGGCCAGTTCCTCCCACAGGCCGAGGACCAGGGTGGCCGGGCCGACCAGCGACGAGCACTGACGTGCCCGCCGCAGCGCCCGGTCGGCGAACGCCCGCAGCGCCGCCCGGTCACCGCGCAACGGGATCAAGTTCGGGCCGGAGAAGCACAGCGCGTCCAGCCGGCTGGACCGCAGCGGGCGCCGGTCCAGAGTCCACAGTTCGCCGCCCAGCCGACGCGGTTCGACGCCGACTGCTTCGACCCGCGAGCTCACCATGCAGCTGACGATCGGATCCGCGGCGAGTGCGGCCCGTATCGCGGCGTCGTCCCGCGCGTTGAGCACCCTGGTTCCGGCCAACCGCAGCACTCGTCCAGACTGCCAGACATTCCGGGCCTTCGCCCACTCGTTTCACCGCTGACGACCCCGCCGAACAGGCAAAACCGCCAGAACGGGGCAGCGGCGCCGGACAACTCCGCGGCCAGCTGCGGTGCCTCATCGGCCAGCCAGGCGCCCGGTGTGCAACCGGCCAGCCTGCGCCACTCGTTGGTCAGGTGCGCCTGGTCGTCGAACCCGCACGCCACCGCCAGCTCCGCCAGGGCATCTCGGACCTGCAGAGCAGCATCGTCGCGCGTTCGAAACGCAGTACACGCGCGGCCTGCTTGGGCGCCAGGCCGATCTCGGCCCGGAAGCGTTCCCGGAACCGTCGCTCGCTCCAGCCGACGTCCTCGGCCAGCTCACCGACCACCACGGCCCCGTTCTGCAGCCGCTGCCACGCCCACGCGATCTCGGGTGACGGCGGCTCGGTGACGCCCCGGATCAGGCTCGCCGCCACGCCCACGCGATCTCTGTGACGGCGTGCGCCTGCCGGGCGCGGCCCGCTGGAGGACGGCCGTCAGCATCGCCTCAAGCACGGCGAATCGCTCGGCCCACGTGGCAGCCTGCCGCAACCGCTCGGGGAAAACGGCCAGCTCACCGGGCAACTCCGCGCCGGACAGCCCGAACAGCGCGGGCGCCCCGAGCGAATCGATCTCGAGCTGGACGCCGCACTGCGAGCGGCCCTGCTCGATCGGCACCGGGCCGACGTGCAGCACCAAGCGCCGCTTGCACGGTCGCCTGGGGCGCGCGGAAGCGGATCGGGCAGGCAGGGCTGATCACCACCGAGACATGCCGCGACGGCAGGCCGCGATGGACCCGCACCGTCACCTCGTCCTGCCGGTATCCGACGTATCGCGACACGTGCGGCCGCACCGCCGGGTGCTGCCGGGGTATCACGAACTCACTGCCCACCCCTCGGCGGCACGGCGGGCGCGGGCTGACGACCGGTCAGCTGACCGTGACGACCGGGGATCCGGTGCCTTCCCGGCCGGACTCGGCGGCCTCCTCCGCGATGCGCATGGCCTCCTCGAGCAGGGTTTCCACGATCTTGTGCTCGGGCACCGTCTTGACGACCTCGCCCTTGACGAAGATCTGCCCCTTGCCGTTGCCGGAGGCCACGCCCAGGTCGGCCTCGCGCGCCTCACCGGGGCCGTTCACCACACAGCCCATCACCGCCACGCGCAGCGGGACCTCCAGGCCCTCCAGCCCGGCGGTGACCTCCTCGGCCAGCTTGAACACGTCCACCTGGGCCCGGCCGCACGACGGGCAGGAGACGATCTCCAACTTGCGCGGCCGCAGGTTCAGCGACTGCAGGATCTGCTGCCCGACCTTGACCTCCTCGACCGGAGGCGCGGACAGCGAGACGCGGATGGTGTCGCCGATCCCCTGCCGCAGCAGGGCGCCGAACGCCACCGCGGACTTGATCGTGCCCTGGAACGCGGGGCCGGCCTCGGTCACGCCGAGGTGCAGCGGGTAGTCGCACTGCTCGGCCAGGATCTCGTAGGCCCGGATCATCACCACCGGGTCGTGGTGCTTGACGCTGATCTTCAGGTCGTGGAAGTCGTGCTCGGCGAACAGCGACGCCTCCCACAGCGCCGACTCGGCCAGGGCTTCCGGGGTGGCCTTGCCGTACTTGCGCAGGATCCGCGGGTCCAGCGAGCCCGCGTTGACCCCGATGCGGATCGGCGTGCCGTGGTCCTTGGCCGCCTGGGCGATCTCGGCGACCTTGTCGTCGAACTTCTTGATGTTGCCCGGGTTGACCCGGACCGCGGCGCACCCGGCTTCGATGGCGGCGAAGACGTACTTCGGCTGGAAGTGGATGTCGGCGATCACCGGGATCTGCGACTTGCGGGCGATCGCGGGCAGCGCCGCGGCGTCGTCGGCCGACGGGCAGGCCACCCGCACGATGTCGCAGCCGGCTGCGGTCAGCTCGGCGATCTGCTGCAACGTGGCGTTGACGTCGGCGGTCACCGTGGTCGTCATCGACTGCACCGACACCGGGTACTCGCTGCCGACGCCGACCGAACCGACCATGAGCTGCCGCGTCTTGCGTCGTTCCGCCAGCACGGGTGGTGGCGTGCCGGGCATTCCGAGGTCGATGGTCACGCCCCCACGATACCGACGGCCCCCGATCGGGTACCGGCGATGGGGAGCCAGCTCACCCCGGCCGTTGCGGCTAGTTCGGGAACAGCCGGATCGGGTTGACGATGTCCGCGGTGACGGTCAGCAGCACCACCGCGCCGCCGAGGACGACCAGGACCATCGTCACCATGGACAGCTTGCTGTAGTCGACCGGGCCGCCTGCCGGCTTGCCGCGCAGCTTGCGCAGCCAGTCCCGCACCTTCTCGTACCAGCTCACCGCGATGTGCCCGCCGTCCAACGGCAGCAGCGGCAGCAGGTTGAACACCCCGACGAAGAAGTTCAGGCTGGCCAGCAGCAGGAAGAACAGCTCCCACAGGCCCGCCTCGACGGCCTCGCCGCCGATCCGGCTGGCGCCCACCACCGAGACCGGGGTGTCCGGGTCGCGTTCCTCGCCGAAGATGGCCTCCACCACCGCGGGGATCCGCTCCGGGAAGCGCAGCAGCGCCTCCCAGGTCTTTTCGAACATGTCGCCGGTGAACGCGACCGCGGCGGGCAGCGCCTCCCAGGCGCCGTATTCGTACTGGCGGGGGAAGCTGACCCCGATCATGCCGACCGACTCCAGCTCCGGCTTGCCGTCGCGCACCACCGGGTTGCCGGTCGCCGGGTCGAACTTGGGCCGCTTGACCTGCACCACGTCCACGGTGATCGGCACCTGCCTGCCGTCCCGCTCCACGGTCAGCTGCAGCGGCCCGGTGTGCTTGCGGACGATCTCCTGGATCTCGCCGTAGTTGTCCACCGGCTTGCCGTCCACCGCGACGATGACGTCGCCCTCCCGCAGCCCGGCTTCCTTGGCCGGCGCGCGGTCGGCGGCGGTGCAGGTGAGGGTGCGCAGCTCGTCCGGTGTCGTGGCGTCCTTGGCGCAGCTGACCTGTGCCAGCTCCGGGGTGCCGTTGAGGTTCGGCAGCCCCATGCTGACCGCCAGCAGGTACAGCACGACGAACCCGAGGACGAAGTGGGTGAACGACCCGGCGGCCAGCACCACGGTGCGCTTCCACACCGGGTAGCGCCACATCGCGCGCGGCGCTTCGTCCGGCGTGACCTCGTCCAGCGCGGTCATGCCCGCGATGTCGCAGAAGCCCCCCAGCGGCACGGCCTTCAGGCCGTACTCGGTCTCACCCCGGCGGAAGGAGAACACCCGCGGCCCGAAGCCGACGAAGTACCGCCGCACCTTCATCCCGAACATCTTCGCGGCGGCCAGGTGCCCCGCCTCGTGCAAAGCGATCGAGACGCAGATACCCAGCGCGAACAGGATCACGCCGAAGATGTAGACCACGCTATGCGTTCCTTCCTCTGGCTCGCCGTCGAGCCCACCGTTCCGCCGCCAGCACGTCCTCGATGTCCCGCGGCTCGCGCCGCCATTCGTCGGCCGCGCTCACCACTTCCGACACAGTGTCCACGATCGACGTGAAGCTGGCGTTCTGTGCCCGGAAGGCCGCCACCGCCTCCTCGTTGGCCGCGTTGTACACCGCGGGCACGCAACCGCCCATCTTGCCCGCCTCGCGGGCCAGCTCCACGGCGGGGAACGCATCGTTGTCCAGCGGCTCGAAAGTCCAGGTCGCGGCCTTGCTCCAGTCGCACGCGGCGGCCGCCCCGGGCACCCGCTCCGGCCACGCGAGCGCCAGCGCGATGGGCAACCGCATGTCCGGCGGGCTGGCTTGCGCGATCGTCGAGCCGTCCACGAATCGCACCATCGAGTGCACCACCGACTGCGGGTGCACCACCACCTCGATGCGGTCGTAGGGCACGTCGAACAACAACTTCGCCTCGATCAGCTCGAGGCCCTTGTTGACCAGCGTCGCGGAGTTCACGGTGATCACCGGGCCCATGTCCCACGTGGGGTGGGCCATGGCCTCCTCGACCGTGACGTCGGCCAGCTCCGCCCTGGTGCGGCCGCGGAACGGGCCGCCGGAAGCGGTCAGCACCAGCGCATCGACTTCCTCGCGGCGGCCACCCCGCAGCGCCTGCGCCAGCGCCGAGTGCTCCGAGTCGACCGGCACGATCTGGCCGGGGCGAGCGGCGGACAGCACCAGCGACCCGCCCGCGATCAACGACTCCTTGTTCGCCAGCGCCAGCGTCGCCCCGGTCTCCAGCGCCTTCAACGTCGACGCCAGCCCCAGCGATCCGGTCACCGCGTTGAGCACGACGTCCGCGCGGACGGCGTCGATCAGTTCCGTGCACGCGTCCGCGCCGGCGAAGACCCGCGGCAATCGCACCTGCCCGGCGACGGGCCGGCGCCGCTCTGCTTCGGCGGCCAGCGCCTGCCGCACCTCCTCCACCGCGGCGGGACGGACCACGGCGACCGCTTCCACCCCGTGTTCGACGGCTTGCCGGGCCAGCAACCGCGGGTTGCTGCCACCCGCCGCCAGGCCGATCGCGCGGAACCGGTCCCGGTTGGCCGCGACGACCTCCAGCGCCTGGGTCCCGATCGACCCGGTGGAGCCGAGCACCAGCACGCTGCGGCGGCCGTCCTCACCGTGTGTGGTCACCGCTTCATTCTGGCCGACGCCGGGCACACCCCCGGCGCCCGGTGTGCGATCATTCGGGCGGAAAGCGCCCGCACGACGGGCGGTGGACGCAGGAGGAGCACCGGTGGCTGGACAGGAACTCGAGACCAGGTCCAACGTCAGCCCGGCGGACGAGCCGTCGGCCGAGTGGGGGTGGCACGGCAGCTTCCCGAACCTGGTGCAGGTGATGGGCTGGGCCATCGTCGCCGTGCTGCTGCTGATGCTGATCGGCAACCACACCGGCCGGGTGGAGGACGTCTATCTGGTCGGCCTGGCCGCGATCACCGCGGGCCTGCTGGTCTTCGACCTGCGCAGGCGGCGCACCTCCTGGCGCCGGTAGCCGCCTGCGCAGTGCCTGGCCTGCGTATCGAACCCCGGGCCAGCGGGTATCCGGCCAGGCATGACTGATCCACGCCTGAGCGATTCCCTGCCCGACGGCCTCGACGAGCGGACCGTGTCCGCGGTGGGGAAGCTCACCGAAGCACTCGAGACCGTGGAGGTCGCCCGCGGGCACCTGTATGCGTTCCACCAGCTGACCGGATCGGCCGACTTCAAGGTCGGCGAGGCCGTCGAGGAGCTGGCCGAGGCCGGCCACACCGCGCTGGCCGAACGCCTGCGGCGGGAGCTGGTCGGCCGCAACGTGCTGCCGGGCCGGTGGACCTTCCAGGTGGTCGAGGACTACGACGAGACGTACTACCAGCCGTTCCGGGAGTTCGAGCGGGAGGCCCGCAAGCTCACCAACGGCCACACCCACCTGCACGAGGCCCAGCTGAAAGCGCACCGGCCCACGCCGGGCGAACCGGGTCACGAAGCGACCCCGGCCGACGTGCCGGGCTGATCTGCCGGCCTGCCCTGACTCGCTTGCTGTCCCGCCATGCGGACCAGTCGTGCACCGCTCGGACCCGGGTCGCCCGAATGATGGAAATAGCTTCTCGCATCGTGGACGCGGTAGGTGCTGGGCGCAACGGCCGTTAGCGTCGACGCCAGTTGCAGCCACGACTGGAGGAGACGCCGAATGTCCGACGGTTGGTCGTTCGAGACCAAGCAGATCCACGCAGGTGCGGAGCCCGACCCGACCACGGGCGCGCGGGCAACTCCGATCTATCAGACGACGTCGTACGTCTTCCGCGACACCAAGCACGGCGAGGATCTGTTCAGCCTGGCCGAACCGGGCAACATCTACACCCGGATCATGAACCCGACGCAGGACGTGCTCGAGAAGCGGATCGCCGCGCTCGAGGGCGGCGTGGCCGCGCTGGCGTTCGCGTCCGGGTCGGCGGCCACCACGGCGGCGATCCTCAACGTCGCGAGCGCCGGCGACCACATCGTGTCCAGCCCCTCGCTGTACGGCGGCACCTACAACCTGTTCCACTACACGCTGCCGAAGCTCGGTGTCGAGGTCACCTTCATCGACGACCAGGACGACCTGGACGCGTGGCGCGCCGCCGCCCGCCCCAACACGAAGGCGTTCTTCGCCGAGACGCTGGCCAACCCGGGCGGCAACGTGTTGGACGTGCGGGCCGTGGCCGACGTCGCGCACGAGGTCGGCGTCCCGCTGATCGTGGACAACACGGTGCCGACGCCGTACCTGCTGCGGCCGATCGAGCACGGTGCCGACGTGGTAGTGCACTCGGCGACCAAGTTCCTCGGCGGGCACGGCACCACCATCGCGGGTGTGCTGGTCGACGGCGGGACGTTCGACTTCGGTGCCGACCCGGAGCGCTTCCCCGGCTTCAACGAGCCCGACCCCAGCTACCACGGCCTGAAGTACTGGGAGGCGCTGGGCCCCGGCGCGTACGCCGCCAAGGCCAGGGTGCAGCTGCTGCGGGACACCGGGCCTGCGATCGCCCCGCTGAACGCGTTCCTCATCCTGCAGGGCATCGAGACGCTGTCGCTGCGGATGGAGCGGCACGTGGCCAACGCCCAGGCTCTTGCCGAGTGGCTGGAGCAGCGCGACGAGGTGGAGCGGGTGTACTACGCGGGCCTGAAGTCCAGCCCGTTCTACGCGGCCGCGCAGAAGTACCTGCCCAAGGGCGCAGGCGCCGTGGTGTCGTTCGAGCTGCGCGGCGGCGCCGAGGCGGGCCGGGCCTTCGTGGACGGCACCGAGCTGCACAGCCAGCTGGTCAACATCGGTGACGTGCGCAGCCTGATCGTGCACCCGGCCAGCACCACACACAGCCAGCTGTCCCCGGAGGAGCAGCTGTCCAGCGGCGTGACGCCGGGCCTGGTGCGGCTGTCGGTCGGCCTGGAAGGCATCGAGGACCTCAAGGCGGACCTGGAGGCCGGTTTCCGGGCCGCCAAGGCGGCGCTGTGACGTCAGCGGACACCGATCCCCTGCCCGTCACCGGTGCGTGGCGGGCAGGGGATCCGCCCGGTCGCCGGTCGTTCTTCCGGCACGACAAGCCACTGCGTCTGGAGACGGGCCGTTGCCTGCCCGAGTACCAGCTCGCCTACGAGACGTGGGGCAAGCTCAACGCGGACGGCTCCAACGCCGTGCTGGTCGAGCACGCGCTGACCGGTGACAGCCATGTCGCCGGGCCAGCCGGGCCAGGCCACCCCACCCCAGGATGGTGGGACGGCCTGATCGGCCCGGGTCATGCCCTGGACACCGACGAGTACTTCGTCGTGGCCCCGAACGTGCTCGGCGGCTGCCAGGGGTCGACCGGGCCGGCCTCACCGGCTCCCGACGGGCGGCCGTGGGGATCCCGGTTCCCCCAGATCACCATTCGCGACCAGGTGAACGCCGAGACGGCGCTGGCCGACCACCTCGGCATCGAACGCTGGGCCGCGGTGATCGGCGGCTCGATGGGTGGCATGCGGGCGCTGGAGTGGGCGGTGAGCTACCCCGAGCGGGTGGCTTCTCTGTTGCTGCTGGCGTGCCCGGCCGCCGCGTCCGCCGAGCAGATCGCCTGGGCGAGCCCGCAGATCCACGCCATCCTGTCCGACCCACAGTGGCGGGGAGGCGACTACTACGACGCACCGCCGGGTGGCGGTCCGCACGCCGGGCTGGGCATCGCCCGGCGCATCGCGCATTTGTCCTACCGCAGCGAGCAGGAGCTGGCGGTGCGCTTCGGCCGCTCGCCCCAGGGCGACGAGGACCCGTTCGCCGGCGGCCGGTTCGCCGTGGAGTCCTATCTCGATCACCACGCGAACAAGCTCGTCCGGCGGTTCGACGCGGGCAGCTACGTGGTGCTGACGCGCGCCATGAACCTGCACGACGTGGGGCGTGACCGTGGTGGTGTCAAAGAGGCGCTGCAACGCGTCACGGCGCGAACCATCGTCGCGGGCTTCGACAGCGACCGGCTGTACCCGCTGTACCAGTCGCACGAGCTCGCCGACGGCATTCCGACCTCCGGCCCGGCCAGGGTGATCTCGTCGCCGTACGGGCACGACTCGTTCCTCATCGAGATCGACGAGGTCGCCACGTTGATCAAGGACCTGCTGGGCTGAGGCCGCGTCACGGCTCGATGAGCCCGGCCCGGATGGCGTACCTGGTCAGCTCGAGCCGGTCGCGCAGCCCGAGCTTCTGCAGCAGGTTCGCCCGGTGCCGCTCGACCGTCTTGACGCTGATGTGCAGCATCGCGGCGATGTCCCGCGACGAGTGGCCCTCCGCGACCAGCTTGAGCACTTCCTCCTCGCGTTCGGTGATCACCCTGGGCGGCTCGTCATCCCCCACCCGTTCCAGGTAGCTGCGGATCAGCGTGGTGACCGCCCCGGGATACAGGAACGGCTCGCCCCGCATGGCCGCCCGGCAGGCTTCCACCAGGTCCCGGTCGGCGACCGACTTGAGCACGTACCCCGACGCCCCCGCCTTGAGCGCTTCGAACAGGTACTGCTCGTTGTCGTACATGGTCAGCATCAGGATGCGGATGTCCGGGAACTGCCGGGACAGCTCGCGCGCGGTCTGCAGGCCGGTCATCCGCGGCATCGCGATGTCCAGGATCGCCAGGTCCGGGGGCTCCTGCTTGGCTTTGGCCAGCGCCTCCGCGCCGTCGCCCGCTTCGGCGATCACCGTGAGATCCGGCTCGCCGTCCAGGATCAGCCGCACCCCGCGACGCACCAGCTGGTGGTCGTCGGCCAGCAGGATGCGAATCTTCGACATCGTGGTGATCACCTGCGCTCCGGTTCTCGGACAGGGACGCTCAGACACACCTCGGTGCCGCCGCCCGGCGGCGAGGCCAGCTGCAGCTGCGCGCCGATCAACAGCGCGCGTTCCCGCATGCCGCTGATGCCTGCTCCTTCGGCGCTGTCGCCGATCCCACGGCCGTTGTCGCGTACCCGCAGCACGACCGCGGAATTCTCCACGTGCAGGTGCAGTTCGGCGCGGGTGGCCCTGGCGTGCCGCGTGGTGTTGGTGAGCGCTTCCTGTGCGACGCGGTAGATCACCAGCTCGACCTGCGGGTCCAGCGGCGGGATGTCCGGGTCGATGCGGTGCCGCACGGTGAGTCCGGCCCGGTCGGACGACTCCGACGCCAAGGCCTTCAGTGCGCTGGTCAACCCCAGTTCCTCCAGCACGCCGGGGCGGAGCCGACGCGCGATGCGGCGAATCTCGTCCAGGCTCGCGCGGGTGGTCTCCTGCACCTGGTGCAGCTCTTTGCGCACCTCGTCGTCGGCGTGGTCGGCCACTCGTTTGAGTTCCAGCAGGACCGCGGTCAGCGTCTGGCCGACCTCGTCGTGCAGCTCCTGGGCGACCCGCCGCCGCTCGGCCTCCTGCGCCGACAGCGCCCGGGCGGCGCTGAACCCGCGCTCGGCCTCCAGCCGGTCCAGCATCGCGTTGAAGGTGCGGATCAGCTCGGCGACCTCACCGCGGCCACGGGCAGGCAACCGCGGCACCGGCTTGAGCAGGTCGGCGGTGCGCATCGCCCTGGTCAGCCGGTCCAGCGGCGCCAGGCCGAACTTGATCAGCAGCGCGTTCGCCACCAGCACCGCGGCCACCCCGGTTCCGACGATCAGGACTTCCGTCAGCAGCACGGGTGTGGATACAGTGACGGGTCCGAGCAGGAGCGCGGCACCGGCCACCACCAGCACGATCGCGTTGAGCAGGAATATCCGCCCGAACAGGGACATGGGCGGCCCTCCTTGGTGTCAAGCCGAGCTTCGCCGGTGGCTCGGCGGCTGTCCATCCGGGGCGACACCCAGTTTGGCCGGCGCGCGACCCGCGTCCTGCGCTGGCCGGCGGCGCCCGATATACATGATTTACCCGAACGGGTATGGGTGCTCTCACCGATACACCTTTCGCCCAGCTAACGATTGAATGGGATCCCGGGCGGCACGCTGCCCCGGGATGCCCGTGACGAGCAACGGACGGAAGACCCCGCATGCAGGCTGGCGACATCGCCCAGAACGTACCCACCGTGACCGTGGACGACGTCGTTTCGCGTGCCGTCCGGCTGATGGCCGTGCGCAGGCTGCCCGGCCTGGTCGTGGTGGACGACAAGAAGCGCCCGTCGTTCGTGCTGCCCGGCACCCAGGTGCTGCGGCTGGCCGTGCCCGACGCGTTCCAGGAGGACCCGGCCCTGACCAGGACCATCGACGAGGAACACGCCGATCAGTTCTGGATGGAGCTCGGCGAGCGCACGGTCGGTGACTGCATCCCCAAGCCTGCGCCGAAACCGATCACCGTGCGCGCCGATGCCACCCTGCTGGAAGTCGCCGCGCTGATGGCGCGTGCGCACAGCCCGCTGGTCGCGGTCGTCGACTCGCACGGCAGGCTGACCGGCGGCATCACCTTGGAGCGGCTCATCACCAGCCTCGCCGTTTTCGGGCCGGACGAGGTCGGCGGAACGGGAGCGGCCCAATGAGTGCCGTCGCGGCACTCACCATTTTCGTCGTCGCCTATGTCTTCATCGCGACCGAGAAGATCAACAAGGTCAAGGTCGTCCTGATCGCGGCAGGCCTGATGGCCGTGCTCGGTCTCATCCCGGGCTCCGAGGTCTTCTTCTCCGAGCACGAAGGCGTCGACTGGAACGTCATCTTCCTGCTGTTCGGGATGATGGTCATCGTCGGGATCGTCAAGCAGACGGGTCTGTTCGACTACTTGGCGATCTGGGCGGCGAAGAAGTCCCGCGGCAAGCCGTACCGGCTGATGGTCATGCTGATGCTGATCACGGCCGTCGGCTCGCCGTTCCTGGACAACGTCACCACCATCATGCTGGTCGCGCCGGTGACCGTGGTGGTGTGCAACCGGCTGCGCATCTCGCCGCAGCCCTATCTGATCGCGGAGATCCTGGCCTCCAACATCGGCGGTGCGGCCACGCTGATCGGTGACCCGCCGAACATCATTATCGGCAGCCGAGCCGGGCTGACCTTCAACGACTTCCTGGTGCACATGGCGCCCGTCGTGGTGGCCATCTTCGCCGCGTTCGTGCTACTCACCCGGGTGCTGTTCCGCAAGTCGTTCGAGTACCACCCGGAGCGGGTGGCGGCGGTGATGGCGCTGAACGAACGGCGGGCGATCACCGACATGGCCATGCTGCGCCGCTGCCTGGCGGTGTTCGCCCTGGTGGTGGTGGGCTTCTGCCTGCAGACGGTGATCGGCCTGGACCCGGCGATCGTGGCGCTCGTCGGCGCCGGCCTGATGCTGCTGGTGACCAACGCGGACGTCAACGACGTGCTCGAGGAGGTCGAGTGGCCCACGCTGATCTTCTTCTTCGGGCTGTTCGTGATGGTGGCCGGCCTGGTGCACACCGGAGTCATCGGTGCCGTCGGCGAGTTCACCGCCACCGCCTTCGGTGACAACTATTTGCTGGCTGCCACAAGCCTGCTGTTCGGCTCGGCGGTGTTCGGCGCGTTCTTCGACAACATCCCGTACGTGGCGACGCTCGCGCCGATCGTGCAGGGCATCACCGACGGCATCGCGGATCCGGCCATCAGCGACGCGTTGTGGTGGGCGTTCGCACTCGGGGCGGATTTCGGCGGCAACGGCACAGCGGTCGCGGCGAGCGCGAACGTGGTGGCTATCGGCATCGCCGCCCGAAGCGGTCATCCGATCAGCTTCTGGCAGTTCACCAAGTACGGGATCATCGTCACCATCTGGAGCACCGCGCTGGCGTGGCTGTACGTCTGGTTGCGGTACTTCGCGTAGTGCCGGGTGCCTGCCGTCAGCCGGGGCGCGGCGGTTCCAGCTTCTCCAGCCAGATGGTGAGCAGCCTTTCCAGCTGGGTGACCTGCTCGGGGGTGAGGTCCGCCAGCAGCCGCTGCTCGTTGCGGACGTGTTCGACGAACGCGCGGTCGATGAGGTCGCGGCCCGCCGGGGTCAGTGCCACGACGCGGCCCCGGCCGTCCTTGGCGCTGCGCCTGCGGGTCACCAGCCCGGCGCGCTCCAGGCGGTCGATGCGTTTGGTCACCGCGCTGGTGGTGACCATGGTGTGCGCGGCGATCTCACCGGGCGCGCGCTCGAACGGCTCCCCCGCCCGACGGAGCGTGGCCAGCACGTCGAACTCCCCCTCGCTGAGCCCGAATCGCCGGTAGATCACCTTGAGCTGCTCGGTCAGCAGGATCCCGACCCGGTGCAAGCGGCCGATGACACCGATCGGGGTGACGTCCAGGTCCGGCCGGACGCGAGCCCAAGCCGCCTGGATACGCGCCACGTGGTCCATCGGACGAGAGGCGCCTGCGGGATAGTTTCCTTGGAAGCTACTCTGGTTTCCGTGGAAAATACCGTGCGCTGGAGCCTCGTCACCGCCATCGCCCCGATCGCGTGGGGCTCCACGTACTTCGTCGCCCACGAGTACATTCCTCCCAACCATCCGCTCCTCGGCGCGATGCTGCGCGCCCTCCCCGGTGGTCTCATCCTGCTCGCCCTGCGACCCGGGAGGCCACGCGGGTCGTGGTGGTGGAAATCGCTGGTGCTCGGCACGCTCAACGTCGGCGCGTTCATGGTCTTGATCTACATCGCGGCGCAGTCGCTGCCCAGCAGCCTCGCGTCGACCATCATGGCGCTCTCGCCCGCGGTTCTGTTGCTGCTGGCCTGGCCCCTTGCCGCGGAACGGCCGACGGCCAGGGCGCTGGCCGGGGCCGCGATCGGGATCAGCGGCGCGTGCCTGATGGTGTTCACCGCGGTCACCGACGTCGATCCGGCCGGGGTGGCGGCCTCGGCCGCGGCGATGCTGATGTCGTCACTCGGCTACATCCTGGCCAAACGGTGGAACGGCGAAGTCGACGTGCTGACCTCGACGGCGTGGCAGTTGGTGGCGGGCGGACTGCTGCTGACGCCGGTGGCCGTCGCCGTCGAAGGATGGCTGCCGCCGCTCGACGGTGCGGCGATCGCCGGTTACGTCTACATCGCCGTGGTGGCCACCGCCATCGCCTATGCGGCGTGGTTCAGCGGTCTTGCGCACCTGCCTGCCTCGTCGGTGGGACTCATCGGCCTGCTCAATCCGGCGACCGGCGTGCTGCTGGGTACGGCGATCGCCGGGGAGATGCTCAGCGTGCGGCAGGTCGTGGGGTTGGTTCTCATCGTCGTGGGGCTGCTGTTCAGTCAGCGGATCGCCGGTCAGCGGCCGAGGCGGCCCCAGCGAGCGGATCGTCGCACCGCGGCCGAGCCGGCCACCGCCGGCTGACGTCCCCTGCTCCGCGATGGCCGGCCACTGCTCACGCCTGCGGCGCCCCGACGCGGATCGCCAGTCACCGACCGGGCCGGCCACCGCTGACTCACGGGTTCGCTGCCGACCGACCAGCCAGCTGCCCACCCCAGCGGCGCCCTGAGAGCGGGCCACCGCTCAACGACGGCCGACCACAGCCACCGCATCGCGTCTCGCTGCTGACCAGCCGCTCGCTCCCCACCCGTGTCCAGACAACGGGCCGACCCTCAACGACGGCCGACCGCAGCCAGCACATTGCGCATCGCTTTCAGTCCACCAGCCAGCTGCTTGACCCCCGCCACAGGGGCACCTCCGACAAGGGATCACCCTTCGGCGGCAGGGCTACCACATCGCGCCCCACTGCCCGCAGACCAGCCGACTGCTCCCCAGCGGCGCCCCGACAATGGGCACCGCTCAACGACCGGGTCCACCACCGCCAGCTGACCGCTGCACTGCCCACCAACCAGCCAACCGCC
>NZ_PKFA01000073.1:0-12520 GCF_002919275.1 Thermocrispum sp.
TGCACTCCTCGGCGTAACTGACGACTGCCGCGCCAAGTCGGACGACATACTGCCCGTAGGCGTGCAGCACGTCAGCACTCGGCAGCGGACCAGTCTTCAGTTGACCTTCCAAGACCATGAACGTCGAGACCACTGGCCATGCACCGCCCGGCGGGCCGCAGCCGAGCATCAGGTCGTCGATGCCGCCTGGGTCAACGCTTGCGACCTCTCCGCACGCCTTCGTTCTTCGCCCGCCCGCTCGCCTGACTCGGAACAAGCATCCTGCTCATCCCTGCTCGTCTCTGTCGAGCAGTCATCGATCACGATGCGGCCATCGCTCTGGAGCTGCTGAATGTCGGCGGGCCTTCCGTGCGTTGTCCTGCACGATGGTCTGGCATCGCGGACGCATCGTTCTGCCCATGCATGCGCCGTGGGTGAATCCAACTGAACGAGGATCCGTGTGCAGTGATCAATCTGCTGGACGCGGAGCGCCTAGCACCCGAACTGGTGCGAAACAGCCCTGAGGTGAGATCCATGATCGTCGATCTGCTTGGGCGAGAACGGCGTCACGTCATGCCAGGCCACCGCGGCCTGGCATGACGTGCTGGAGCGGACAGGTGACCGACGATCGCTGCGTCTACCTGATTGCGACCGCCGCCCCGCCAGTACGTGAGCTTGCCCGGCCCATCACGGCTTTGCAGGAACGGGGATGGACCGTGGCCGTCATCCTGAGCCCGACGGCTGCGCAGTGGCTGGATCCGCCCGGCGGAGCCGGACCCGCTCGACAAGGCCGACGCCGTGCTCGCCGTACCGCTCACGTTTCAACTCACTGAACAAGTGGGCTGGCGGGTTCGCCGACACGGTTGCCGTCGGCGTCCTGTGCGCACTGCTCGGCGCGGGCGTCCCCATCGTCGCCGCTCCGTGTGTGAAGAGCGCCTTGCGCCGTCATCCGGCGTACCGGGAGAGCATCGAGCGGCTGGCCCGTGCCGGAGTGCGGTTCGTCGACCCCGACGCCGTGACTCACCGAGGCTCCGACGGGCTCGCTGCGTTCGACTGGCCCACGATCATCGACGAGTTGGGCGCCCACGAAAGCCCGTGCCGCGGCGCGCCGGTTTGAGTTGACGTTGGTCACAATTTCGTCTCGACACGTCGGCCATGTCGACCGAGCCCATGACGAGCCGGAACAAAACCGCAGCTCAGAGGTGTACACGCGATGCATCTCACAAGACAGACTGTCCGCACGCCCGTTTGCACATGCACCTGCTTGTGCGAAAAAACGGTGATCCTTGGCAGCATCCGCGGCCGGATCGGGTACCCTCTCGTGGTGCCGGTCGACCCCCAGGGCCGGTGCTTTCGCCCCCGGCGCCCCCTCCCCCCTCGGCGCCGGGGGCCTCTTTCTTTCCCGTTTCTTTCCCGCCCGGTCACAGCACGCTTTCGTCGGCTGCGTCCGTCTGGCCGCCGTCGGTACGCTACGCACCATGGCCAACCCGTTACGGTGGGTGCTCGATCTCATCGAATGGTTCGAGGACCGCGGCGTCTACGTACCCGGCGACGACAGCGGCGTCGTGCAGCCGTGGCGTGCGTTCGGCTGGATCTTCGTGGGGTGGATCTT
Organism: Thermocrispum sp.; assembly: GCF_002919275.1. Lineage (NCBI taxonomy): Bacteria > Bacillati > Actinomycetota > Actinomycetes > Pseudonocardiales > Pseudonocardiaceae > Thermocrispum > Thermocrispum sp. The sequence goes on from NZ_PKFA01000073.1 coordinate 1,592, forward strand.
CGCCCTCGGGCTGTTCATCCTGTTGTTCGCGCTCGCCGCGTGACCGCCGGACATGCCCGTTCCGGGGTGAGCGGTCTCACTTTTCGCGCATCGGCGATTACGGCTTGGCCACAGCAGCACACCAGGTCCGACTCGGTCAGCGGATCCGCTCGCGCGCGCAGCTGCACGTGCAGCAAAGTGGATCGGCGGGTGACGAGCCCGTCCGACCGACCCTTGCCGAGCCGCCCCGTGGCGGCTGCTGAAGGAGCGCCCTGTGACCACCCGGCGGAGACTCGCCGCAGCTTGGCTCGCACTGGCCGCGACGATTTCCCTCGCGGCATGCGGGCTGGACGCTGCGGGTGATCCGGCCAACGGCGGCAGCGCCTCGCCCACCGCTTCAGGCGACAGCGGCCGCCCCGCCGCACCGGCGACACAGACGCCGGTCTTCGGCCGTGCCTACACCTACCCGAACGGCGTCTCGGTGACGGTCTCCGCGCCGCAAGCGTTCACGCCGAGCGCCACGGCGAGCCCGCAGTTCGAGCACGCGGTGTCGTTCGAGCTCACCGTGCACAACGGCACCGACAAGCCCTACGACATGGCCCGTCTGCGGCTGGAGGCCTCGGTCAACGGCCATCCGGCCGGTGAGGAGATCATCGACTCCACCAAGGGCTACCCGGGCCTGCGCGGGGTCAGCACCCAGCTGCCGCCCGCGCGCTCCATCACCGTCCTGCTGGCCTACGGCAGCGACGAGTGGCCGTCCAGGGCGGGACTGCGGGTCCGCATCGGCCCGCAGCAGCGCGCCATCGTCGAGTTCTCCGGCCCGGTGGAGAGCTGACCCGGCCATCGTCCTGCCCGGTGGACAACCGGCGCCGTCGCGTTCCGCGGCCGCCTGGAACGGCTAGGGTGGGGCCGTGACCGACGCGAAACTCGCGGTGGGCGACAAGGCCCCCGACTTCACCCTGCCCGACAGCACCGGCAAGAACGTCAGCCTGTCCGACTACGCCGGCCAGCACGTGATCGTCTACTTCTACCCCCGCGCAGGCACGACGGGGTGCACGAAGCAGGCCTGCGACTTCCGCGACAACCTGTCGCTGCTCAACGACGCGGGCTACCAGGTGCTCGGCATCTCGCCGGACAGCCAGCAGGCACTGGCCACGTTCGCGGAGAAGGAAGGACTGACCTTCCCGCTGCTGTCCGACGCGGACAAGACCGTGATGCGCCAGTGGGGCGCCTACGGTGAGAAGAAGAACTACGGCAAGATCGTCCAGGGCGTCATCCGCTCCACGTTCGTCGTGGCGCCGGACGGAACGCTCGCCGAGGTCCGGTACAACGTGCGCGCCACCGGTCACGTGGCCTCGCTGCTGAAGAAGCTGGATCTGGCCGGCTGAGCCGCCATCCGCCGGGTGCCGTGGCCCCATCGGCGCAGGACGGCAGCCTCCCGGCGCTCAGGCCAGCAGCTCGCGCAACCGCGGCAGCAGGGCCCGCAGCGCCCGCCCGCGGTGCGACTGGGCGTCCTTGGCCGCCGGTGCCAGCTCGGCGGCCGTCGACGTCGATCCGGCGGGCACGAAGATCGGGTCGTAGCCGAAACCGTTGGCGCCCCGCGGCGCACGGGCGATCGTGCCCGGCCACTCACCGCGCACCACCGTCTCGTGGCCGTCGGGCGTGACCAGGGCCGCCGCACACACGAAGGCCGCGCCCCTGCGCTCGTCCGGCACATCGGACAGCTGGCCGAGCACCAGCTCGAGGTTGGCCCAATCGTCCCCGTGCCTGCCGCACCAGCGCGCGGACAGCACACCGGGCATGCCGTTGAGCGCGTCGACGCTCAATCCGGAGTCGTCGGCCACCGCGGGCAGGCCGCTCGCCCGTGCGGCGTCACGCGCCTTGATCAGCGCGTTGCCCTCGAACGTGGGCTCCGTCTCCGGCGACTCCGGATACTCCGGCACGTCGGCCAGGCCGAGCACGGTGACCCCGGAAAGCCCTTCGTCGGCCAGGATGCGCCGCAGCTCGGCGAGCTTGTGCGCGTTGCGGGTCGCCAGCACCAGCCGCGTCTGCTCGCTCACTTGTTCGCCTTCGCCGCCTTCTTCAACGCTTTGCCGGACTGCTTCGACGGCGGCTCGGGCAGCTCACCCGGGTAGGGCTCGGCCAGCGCCTCGGCCTGGATACGGCTCAACTCGGCGCACCCGGCCAGCGCCAGGTCCAGCATGCCGTCGAGCGTCGAGCGGGTGAACGTCGCGCCTTCCGCTGTGCCCTGCACCTCGATGAGCGTGCCGGAGTCGGTGGCCACCACGTTCATGTCCACCTCTGCGCGCGAGTCCTCCTCGTACGGCAGATCGAGCCTGATCCGGCCGTCCACCACGCCGACGCTGACCGCGGCGATGCCGCTGGCCAGCGGCTGCGGGTCGATCAGGCGCTCGGCAGCGGCCAGCCAGGTGATGGCGTCGTGCAGCGCCACGTAGGCCCCGGTGATCGCCGCGGTACGAGTCCCGCCGTCGGCCTGCAGCACGTCGCAGTCGATCACGATGGTGTTCTCGCCCAGCGCGTCGAGGTCGATGCACGCGCGCAGCGATCGGCCGATCAACCGGGAGATCTCGTGCGTGCGGCCGCCGAGCCTGCCCTTGACCGACTCCCGGTCGCTGCGCGTGGTGGTGGCCGACGGCAGCATCGAGTACTCGGCGGTGACCCAGCCGGAGCCGGATCCCGCACGCCACTTCGGCACGCCTTCGAGCACGCTCGCCGCGCACAGCACGCGTGTGTTGCCCATCTCGATCAACACCGACCCGGCTGGCCACTTCTGATAGCCGCGGGTGATGGTGACCGGGCGGAGTTCGTCGTCTGCCCTGCCATCTGCTCGTGCCACGTGTTGCACCCTAGCCGTGTGGCCGAAGGTCATAGCTCGCACCCTGCACGACGATGTCGGACGGTCCCGGGAACTCGCTTTTGACCTCGGCGTGGATCCGTGCCGGGTCGGTCCACGGGGCGATGTGCGTGATCAGCACCCGGCCGACCCCTGCACGCTGGGCCAGCCTGCCGACCTCGACCCCGGACAGGTGGATGCCCGGCGGACGGTCGTCGGCGTGCGTCCAGGTCGCCTCGGCCAGCAGCACGTCGGCACCTGCGGCCAGCTCGTCCAGCGCCGGGCACATGCCGGTGTCACCGGTGTAGGCGAACGTGGTTCCGCCGTGCCTGATCCGCACGCCGTATGCCGGAGTGGGATGAGCCACCTCGACGGCCCGCACCTCGAACGGGCCGATCATCGCCGGTTCGGTCGGCAGCGGTGCGAACGTGTAGACGTCGGACAGGTCGGTTTCGGCACGTTCCCGCTCGTCCGGCGCGTAGAGGTTGATCAGGCGCTGCTCGGTGCCCTCCGGCCCGTACACCGGCAGCCGCTGCGGCCGTCCCGCGGCCAGCCGCTCCGGGTGATAGCGCCGGATGACGGTCAGCGCCCCGAAGTCCGCGCAGTGGTCCGGGTGCAGGTGGGACAGCAGCAACGCGTCCAGTGCGAACGGATCACGTAGCTGCTGCAGGGCGGACACGGTGCCGTTACCCAGGTCGAGCGCGAGCAGGAACCCGTCGGCCTCGAGCAGGTAACCCGAAGCGTTGGTGCCGGGCCCCGGAACGCTCCCCGAGCATCCGAGGATGGTCAGCCGCATGCAGACACCATGCCACGGCCGGTACGGAAAGCGAACGCGCCGTCACGGTGACGGTGCGAACACCGCCTCGCCGGGCAGCCCGGCCGGAATACCGAGGAAGCGGCGGGCCAGGCGTTGGAACGGCTCCTGCGGACCGGTCGCGGTGAACTCGTGCACCGGCGGCGTGTCGCCGGGCGGCGCCAGCGCATCCTGCTCGGTGAGCACCCGCACGACGTCCTTGGCCGTCTCCTCCGCACTGGACACCAGCGTGACCTTCTCCCCCATCACGATCTGCAGCACACCGGTCAGGAACGGGTAGTGCGTGCAGCCGAGGACCAGCGTGTCGACGTCCGCGGAGATCAACGGTTCGAGATAGCCCTGGGCCAGCCCGAGCACCTGCCTGCCGGACGTCATGCCGCGCTCGACGAAGTCGACGAACCGGGGACAGGCCACGCTGGTCACCTGCACGTGGCTGACCGCGTGGAACGCGTCGTCGTAGGCGCGCGAGCGGATGGTCCCCTCGGTGCCGATCACCCCGATCCGGCCGGTGTGGGTGACCGCCACGGCACGCCGCACCGCGGGCAGCACGACCTCCACCACCGGCACGTCGTAGCGCTCCCTGGCGTCGCGCAGACAGGCCGCCGACGCGGTGTTGCACGCGATGACCAGCGCCTTCACGCCGCTGTCCACCAGCTCGTCGAGCCTGCGCAGTGCCAGCTCACGGACCCGCGCGATGGGCAACGGGCCGTACGGGCTGTTGGCCGTGTCGCCGATGTAGCGCACCCGCTCGGCGGGCAGCTGATCCATCACCGCGCGGGCCACCGTCAGCCCGCCGACGCCGGAGTCGAAGATCCCGATCGGAGCGGCTCGGTTCACGCCGCCAGGTTACCCGGCGGCAACGGCGGCGCCGGCGGCGTCGACGCCCCGGCCGACGGGCCCGCCTTGCCCATGGACCGGTCGGCCTTGGCCACCAGCCAGGCGGCCAGCACGCCGGCGAGCGCGCCGAACAGGTGCCCCTGCCAGGAGATGTCCGCCGCACCGGGCAGGACGCCCCACAGCATCCCGCCGTAGACCAGGAACAGCACGACGGCCAGCACCAGCTGCCCGGGCGCCCGATTGAAGATGCCACGCACCAGCAGGAAGGCCAGCCAGCCGAAGGCCAGCCCGGACGCGCCGATGTGCACGGTGTCCGGCGGGCCGATCAGCCACACGCCCAACCCGCCGATCAGCCAGATGGTCGCCGACACGGCGATCCACTGCCCGATCCCGCCCGCCATGGTCAGGAAAGCGAACAACAGCACCGGGATCGAGTTGGCCGCCAGGTGCTCCCACGAGCCGTGCAGCAGCGGCGCGAACAGCACACCGAGCAGGCCGTCGGCCTCCCGCGGCTGGATGCCGCCCGCGTCCAGGTTGGCGGGCAGGACGACGTCGACCAGCTCGATCAGGTACAGCAGCACGGTGAAGCCGACCGCGACGAGCGCGGCGGCCTTCGGGTTCGGCGGAAGGACCCGACGCGACTTGTCGACCCGCTTCGCACCGGTCGTGGTGCTCGGTGTCCCTGGCAGCGGCGGTGTGCTCATGACTCCAGGCTACGAGCGCCCGTTGCGGCCCGCCTCGGGGAAAATCCCGGGTATCAGGCCCACAACTGGCCGTCGAGCTTGGCCGCCGCCTCGTCCAGCGCACCCACGTAAGCGCCGGTGGACAGGTACTTCCAGCCCGCGTCGGCGACCACGAACGCGATGTCCGCCCGCTGCTTGGCCCGCACCGCCTTCTCCGCCACGGCCAGCGCGGCGTGCAGCACCGCACCGGTGGAGATGCCTGCGAAGATGCCTTCCAGCTCGAGCAGCTCCCTGGTGCGGCGCAGCGCGTCGTAGGCACCGACGGAGTACCGGCCGGTCAGCACCTGCTCGTCGTACAGCTCGGGCACGAACCCCTCGTCGAGGTTGCGCAGCCCGTACACCAGCTCGCCGTACCGGGGCTCGGCCGCGATGATCTGCACGTCCGGCTTGTGCTCGCGCAGGTACCTGCCGACGCCGACCAGCGTGCCGGTGGTGCCCAGCCCGGCGACGAAGTGGGTGATCTCCGGCAGGTCCTTCAACAGCTCGGGGCCGGTGCCCTCGTAGTGCGCCTGTACGTTGGCCGGGTTGCCGTACTGGTACAGCAGCACCCAGTCCGGGTTCTGCTCGGCCAGTTCCTTGGCCACCCGGACCGCTTCGTTGGAGCCGCCCGCGGCGGGCGAGTACACGATGCGCGCGCCGAACGCCCGCAGCAGCTGCTTGCGCTCCTCCGAGGTGTTCTCCGGCATCACGCACACCAGGCCGTAACCCTTCACCTTGGCGGCCATGGCCAGGGCGATCCCGGTGTTGCCGGACGTGGGTTCCAGGATGGTCGCGCCGCGGGTGAGCCTGCCGTCACGCTCGGCGGCCTCGATCATCGCCAGCGCAGGCCGGTCCTTGATCGACCCGGTCGGGTTGTACTCCTCCAGCTTCGCCCACAGCCGCACCGGCGGCCCGTCCCCCGTGTCCGGGGACAACTTGGGCAGCCCGACCAGGGGTGTCGAGCCGACGGTGTCGAGCAGGCTGGCGTAGCGGCCCACGATCAGCCGCCCGCCACCGCGGGCAGGATGGTGACCGTGTCGCCGTCGTTGACCTTGGCCTCCAGCCCGCCGGCGAACCGGACGTCCTCGTCGTTGACGTAGATGTTGATGAACCGGTGCAGCTTGTCGTCCTTGACCAGGCGGGCCTTGATGCCGCTGTGCCGCGACTCGATGTCGTCGATCACCTCGAGCACGGTGCTGCCGCTGGCCTCGACGGACTTCTGCCCCCCGGTGTGCGTTCGCAGGATGGTGGGGATGGACACGGTGACGGCCATGGGTTACCTCCGCTGTTGGTGCTCAAGTCGTTACGACTCGGGCTCGATGATCTTGACCGGCTCCTCGGTGACGACACCGTCGACGATGCGGAACGAACGGAATTCGTGCTCGTCGGGGTCCCTGGTCGACACCAGGACGTAGTGCGCGTTCGGCTCCGCGGCCAGCGCCACGTCGGTGCGTGACGGGTAGGCCTCGGTCGCGGTGTGCGAGTGGTAGATGACCACCGGCTCCTCGCCGCGCTCGTCCATCTCTCGGTAGAGCTTGAGCAGATCGCCGGAGTCGAACTCGTAGAACGTCGGCGACCGGGCGGCGTTGACCATCGGGATGAACCGTTGCGGATCGTCCGACCCGGCAGGCCCGGCGATCACCCCGCACGCTTCGTCGGGGTGATCCGCCCGCGCGTGCGCGACGATCTTGTCGACCAGCTCGCGGCGAATCTGCAACACAGCATCGATCCTAGGACGTGGAAAGCGAAAGTCCGCATGATGAGACGGCAAAGGTAGCCGGAGTCACGCGGTGCCCGGCGCAGGGCGATGCCCGCCGCCGCCGACCACACCAGGCCAAATGTCCCGGTAGGCAGGCATTCCGGCCACCGCGGTGGCCTGCAGCATGCCCCGGACGATCGATCGGGCGAACGTCCGGGCGGCGGCCGCGCAGAGCTCGTCGAGCGCGGCGGCCCGCATCGGCGCGGCGAACGGCCCCTGCGCCGTGGTCAGCTCGCGCTCCGCAGTCGCCAGCGCGAACACGGTGTCACCGTCGAACATGGAATGCGCGGGCCGGATCGCACGGGCCAGCCCGTCCTGCGCGGACATGGCCAGCCTGCGGCACTCGGCCTTGGTCAGCGCCGCGTCGGTCGCCACCACCCCGATGGTGGTGTTCAACGGTGCGGCTGCGCCTGCGGGCCGCTCCCCCGGCCGGTCCGGCCAGGCCGCCACGCCGAACTCCCCGGCGAGCTGGTGATCGGCCGCCCATGGCCGGCCGGTGGCGAAATCGACCGCCTCTCCACTGGCGTTGACCACCGCGAGCGCGCCGACGGTGAACCCCGACGAGGTGACCTCGCTGGCCGTGCCGACGCCGCCGGACAACGACCCGACCTTGGCGCCGGTCCCGGCGCCCACGCAGCCCTCGGCGACCGGCCCGGTGGCCGCCGCGGCGCACGCCGCGTAGCCGAACTCGGCGTCCGGCCGGTTGCCCCACGCCGACCTGGGCAGGTCGAAGACGACCGCGGCGGGCACGATCGGGACCACTTCGTGCGGCTGCGCGCCGACCGGGAAGCCGTGCTGTCGCTCGCCCAGCCAGCGCATCACGCCGTCGGCGGCGGCCAGGCCGTAGGCGCTGCCGCCGGACAGGCACACCCCGTGCACCTGCTGCACGAGGTTCTGCGGCGCCAGCAGATCCGTTTCCCGCGAGCCGGGCGCGCCGCCGCGCGCATCCACGCCTCCGGTGGCGCCCGCGGGTGTCAGGACCACCGTCGTCCCGGTCGCCCAGCCGTCCGCCATCCGGTGGAAGTGGCCGACCAGCACCCCGGGCACGTCGGTGATCGCGTTGTGCGGGCCGGGCGCTGTCATGCCGCCATCGCCTGGACGAGGCTTTCCTGCATGTACGTCAGCCAGTGGTAGACAGCCAGGTGCGGCGCCCGCGGGTCGTCCTCGGGCAGCTCGTCCGGCATGTCCTCCTGGACGTCCAGCGCCGTGCCCAACGCCAGCCGCACGTCGTTGATCGCGCTCAGCCACGCATCGGCCTGCTCGAGCGACAAGCGCACTTCACCGCCCTGCGGCGACAGCGTCTCCAGCACCACGCCTGCCACGCCGATCTTGGCGTCGACCAGCTCGGGTTCGTGCAGCGAGCGCAAGGCGGCCATCTCGGCACGTTCCTGCGGGCCGGCCTGCTCGTCCAGCCGGTAGAAGTCCGGCAGCAGGCGTTTCAGCACCGGGTCGTCCGGCGCGCTGGACGGTCCGGTCCTGATCCCGGTCAGCTCGCTCAGCTCGTCCTTCGGGGCACTGTCCGCGCGAGCCCGCAACATGTCCTCCACCTGCCGGACCAGGCCGCGCAACACCGCGGCCTCCTGCTGGTCGAACCCGGCGATCACCCGGGCACCGCGCCGCTTCCATGGTTTCACCGCGTAGCTCGCACCTCGCTACGACGGCTTCTGCATCGTGGCCCACAGGCCGGCGGCGTGCAGCTTCTTGACGTCGCTTTCCACTTTGTCCTTCGACCCGGACGACACCACGGCCTTGCCCTTGTGGTGCACGTCCAGCATCAGCTTGGTCGCCTTCTCCCGGCTGTACCCGAACAGCTTCTGGAACACGTACGTCACATACGACATCAGGTTGACCGGGTCGTTCCACACGACGGTCTGCCACGGTTTGTCGGTCTTGCCGAGTTCATCGACCTCCTGGTCAACCTGCGGATCTACGGCCGCGGGCATTGGTGTGGACATACTTCTATGGTGGCACGCGCCACGCGAGAGGCAACACGGAGGCAAGGCCCGGCGATGATCATCGAGTGGTCATAGGGTGGTCCCATGACAGCCCCTGGCGCCAGCACCGCGCTGCTGACCGACCACTACGAACTGACCATGCTGGCCAGTGCGCTGCGGGACGGCAGCGCCGAGCGGGAATGCGTGTTCGAGGTGTTCGCACGCCGGCTGCCGGACGGGCGGCGGTACGGCGTGGTGGCCGGCACCGCCCGCGTGCTGGAAGCGGTGACCAGCTTCCGGTTCGACGAGACCGAGCTCGACCACCTCGCGGCCACCGGGATCGTTCCCGACGACGCATTGGAGTGGCTGGCCAACTACCGCTTCTCCGGTGACGTCGACGGCTACCCGGAGGGCGAGCTGTACTTCCCCGGCTCCCCGATCCTCACCGTGCGCGCCCCGTTCGCGCAGGCGGTGGTGCTGGAGACGGTGGTGCTGTCGATCCTCAACCACGACAGCGCGGTGGCGTCCGCGGCAGCCAGGATGGTCACCGCGGCAGGCAGCAGGCCGATCATCGAGATGGGCGGCAGGCGCACCCACGAGCAGGCCGCCGTCGCCGCCGCGCGGGCGGCGTACCTGGCGGGGTTCGCGGCCACGTCGAACCTCGAAGCGGGCAGGCAGTACGGCATCCCGACCCGTGGCACCGTGGCGCACGCGTTCATGCTGCTGCACGACAGCGAGGAAGAAGCGTTCCGCGCTCAGCTGGAGACGCAGGGCACCGACACCACCCTGCTGGTCGACACCTACGACATCACCCGGGGCGTGGAGACCGCCGTGCGCGTCGCCGGGACCGAACTCGGCGCGGTGCGCATCGACTCCGGTGACGTGGGTGTCCTGGCCAGGCAGGTGCGTGAGCAGCTGGACCGCCTCGGCGCCACCGACACCCGCATCGTGGTGTCCGGCGACCTGGACGAACACGCCATCGCGGCATTGCGGGCCGAGCCGGTGGACGCCTACGGCGTCGGAACGTCCGTGGTGACCGGGTCCGGCGCGCCGACCGCGCACATGGTCTACAAGCTGGTCGAGGTCGAAGGGCGGCCGGTGGCCAAGCGCAGCCTGAACAAGGAGACGCACGGCGGCCGCAAGTCCGCGCTGCGCCGGTACAAGGAGACCGGAACGGCCGTCGAGGAGGTCGTCTTCCCCGCGCAGGAGCCGCCCGAGCTCGGCCCGCACGACCGGACGCTGCCGATTCCGCTGATGCGCGGTGGTGTCCCGGTGCCCGATCTCCCTACGCTGGAGGACAGCAGACAGCACCTGCGCCGGGCGCTGGTCAGCCTGCCGTGGGAAGGCCTGACCCTGTCCCACGGCGAGCCGGCCATCCCGACGGTCGTGCTCCCGAGAAAGGCGGCGGGCGATGAGTTCGGCGTTGATCATCGTTGACGTGCAGAACGACTTCTGCGAGGGCGGCGCGCTCGCGGTGACCGGCGGCGCCGCGGTGGCCGAGGACATCTCGGCCAAGCTGGCCACCAAGGGCGAGTACGCGCACGTGGTGGCCACGCGCGACTACCACATCGATCCGGGCGAGCACTTCAGCGACAACCCGGACTACGTGCGCTCCTGGCCACCCCACTGCCGGGCAGGCACGGCTGGAGCGGCGTTCCACCCGGCGCTGCACGTCGGCCCGATCGAGGAAGTGTTCTCCAAGGGCCAGTACTCCCACGGCTACTCCGGGTTCGAAGGCGAGACCGGCTCCGGCGAGCGGCTGGCGGACTGGCTCCGGAAACGCGGCGTGGAACGCGTCGACGTCGTCGGGATCGCCACCGACCACTGTGTGCGGGCCACCTCGCTGGACGCGGCGAAGGCCGGTTTCGCCACGCGTGTCCTGCTCGACTACACGGCGGGTGTTTCCCGGGAGACGGTGGAGAAGGCGCTGGACGAACTGCGCCGGGCAGGGGTCGAGCTCACCGGCTCACCCCGGGTGGGCTGAGAAGACCGAAACGGCGGGGGGGGCCCCCCCACCCCCCCCCCCCCCG
>NZ_PKFA01000062.1:0-11114 GCF_002919275.1 Thermocrispum sp.
CCCTGGCGAACAGATCGAGGTTCGCCAGGGCAACGGCGGACGCCACCGGGTGCCCGCCGAACGTGGCGCCGTGCGCGAACCAGTTGGTGCTGCCGCCTCCAGCAAGCCAGCAACATCCAAATCAGTAGCTCCTCGGCAAGCCGAGCACATGCGAGCCGACCAACCCACACCGTGACCCACGCCAGGGTTTCCCGTCCACGCGGTCTCTGCTCCGACCGGCACGGGCAAGGGCTGAGCGCCAGTGGCGGCCCTCTGGCGTCGAGCCGCGGGTGCTCCGTCTTCGCATTCGCGGCGGGCGGCTACCGCATCCGCCACTGCGGTCGGCGCTTCTCCCGGAACGCGGCGACCCCTTCCCTGATGTCGTCGGTGGTGAACGCCAGCGCCAGCTGCGACTGCAGCGCCGACAGCGCGTCCGGCAGGCTCATGTCGCGCGTGGCGTCGATGGCGTTCTTGCCGAGTCGCATCAGCAGTGGCGACTTGGCCGCGAGCTCGTGGGCCCACTGGCGGACCGTGTCCTCGAACTGCTCGGCCGGGACGACCGCATTAACGATGTCCATGCGTTCGGCTTCCCGTGCGTCGATCGGCTTGCCGGTCATCATCAGCTGGTTGGCCCGCATCCGGGGGACGTTGCGGTAGATGAGCGCGGAGATCATGAACGGGAACACGCCGACGTTGATCTCCGGGCACCCGAACCGCACACCTTCCTTGGCGATGATCAGATCACACGCCAAAGCAAGCCCGAACGCTCCGGCCAGCACGTCGCCGCCTGCTGCGCAGATCACCGGTTTGCCGAGTCCGCCGATGGTCTGGTACAGGCGCGGGAAGCGGTCGAGTCCGGCGTACTTGGTGATGGTGGGGTTGTCGTCGGCGAACGCCTTGAGGTCGCCACCGGCGGAGAACACCCGTTCGTGTGACGACCGCAGCACCACCACGCGCACCGCGTTGTCGGTGCGGGCGCGCTCGAACGCGCGCAACAACTCGTCCAGCATGGCATCGGTGAGCGCGTTGCGGTTCTGCGGGGAGTCGAGTGTCACGAAGGCGACACCGTGGTCGTCGAACTCGTAGCGAACTGGGGACACGGTTCCTCACATTCCGATGTCGAGGACGATCTTGCCGAAACCGCGCCCGGACTCCAGGTAGCGGTGGGCGTCGGCGGCTCGGTCGAGCGGGAAGACGCGGTCAACCACGGGCGGCGGCACGTCGTGGTCGTCGAGCAGGCGCAGCAGTTGCGCGAAGTCACGCGGGCTGCCCATGGTCGTGCCGAGCAGGTCGAACTGCCCGAAGTAGAACCGGCGCACGTCCAGCGCGGCCAGTTCGGCGCGACTCGCGCCGAGCACGATTAGGCGGCCTCCTGGTCGGAGCGCCCGCAGCGCGTCCGCCCATGTGCCCACCGAGTCGAGCACGACGTCGAAGCCGCGTCCGCCGACCAACTCCTTGGCGGCCTTGTGCCAGTCCGGCCGGTCGTAGCGGACCCCGCCGGCCGCGCCGAGCTGGCGTGCTGCGGCGATCTTGTCCTCGCTGGACGAGGTGACGTAGACGCGGGCGCCGACCGCGGCCGCCAGCAACACCGCGGTGGTCGCCACTCCCCCGCCAGCGCCCAGGACGAGCAGCGTCTCACCGGCGCGCAGACGTCCCCGGGTGAACAATGCCCGGTAGGTCGTCAGTCCCACCAGCGGCAGTGCTGCAGCCTGGGCCCACGACAGCCCAGGTGGTTTCGGCGCCACGCACTCGGCCGGCACCTCGACCCGCTCGGCGTACGTGCCCGGCCGGTGGTCACCGAGGATCTCCCACCGGGGGCCTGGCGCGGACTCTTCGTCGCCCCACCACAGGGAGGGAAGGATTACGACCTCCTCGCCGGTGGTGAGGTCGACTCCTGCACCGTCGGACCCGGGGGTGTGCGGCAGCGGGGAGTCGTACTTGCCCTGTCGCACCAGGACGTCGTGCCAGTTGAGCGCGGCTGCCTTGAGCTCGACCACGGTCCAGCCCGGGCGAGGTCGCGGGTCCGGTCTCTCCCCGAGCCGCAACACGTCGGCGGGTCCGTAGCGGGTTTGCACAACGGCCCTCATCGGATCGCCGTCCCACGACCGCGAGCGAGCCGGTTGCCCGACGCGATCGCCCTCCCGCTCGGCCAATGAGACGGCTGGGTGCTCATCGCTCGTGTCCTCTCTCGTTGTCGGCCGGCACCGGGACCTCGCGGCGGAGCGGGCGGGGTCAGTCCTTCGGGTACGTGATGTAGATCGACTCGGCCACCATCGCGGGCCGTTGCTGACCCTTGATCTCGACCGTGAGCGCGACGCGGTACCGGACTCCCCCGTCGTCCCGTTTGCCGGTCTCGGTGATGCGGGCACGCAACCGGATCTGGGCCCCGACCGGTACCGGTGCGGTGAACCGCACGTTGTCCAGGCCGTAGTTGACTCCGCGGCCGTGGTCGGTGATGGTCATGAGCTCCTTGAGCATCGCGGGCACCAGCGACAGCGTCAGGTAGCCGTGCGCGATTGTGCCGCCGAACGGGCCCTGTGCAGCACGCTCCGGGTCCACATGAATCCACTGGTGGTCGTCCGTGGCGTCGGCGAACAAGTTGACCCGTTCCTGGTCGACGGTGCGCCACGAACCTGCTCCCAGGTCGAGCTCGGACACCTCGACGAGCTCCGCCACCGTGATCGCCAAAGCCACCGCTCGTTCCTCCTCGCCGGGCCGGCTGACGACCCCTTCCGCTGTTGTCGTCGCATCGCGACGGCACCACGACCGGCGCCGCATGTCAACGTCGGGCCTGCCGGGACGGGTGTCGTCGCCCACAATCGGCTGGCTCCTTCACTACCCGGTGGCGCTGCGGTTCGGCGTCGCGGACCGTTGTGGCCTAACGGGATGTCGGGGTTGCCTTCCCTCCGGGATGATACTACAGTTCCAATGGTCAGTCCAAATATTGGTTTGGCGACAGCCCCGAGACAAGGACGTCACATCGTGATCGACGAGTTCACCGATGTGATCTACGAGGTCGAGAACGGCCTGGCGTGGATCATCATCAATCGCCCTGACAGGTACAACGCGTTCCGTGCCCGCACGATCGACGAGCTGGTCTTGGCCTTCAAGCGGGCATGGGCCGACAACTCGGTGGGCACCATCTGCCTCACCGGGGCTGGCGACAAGGCGTTCTGCGCCGGCGGGGATCAGAAGCAGCGCATGGAGACCGGCGACTACGGTCCGTCGATCAGCGGTCTGTTCGAGATCGAGGCGCTGCACCGAGTCATCCGGGACGTGCCCAAGCCGGTGATTGCCGCGGTCAATGGCATCGCCATCGGCGGTGGCCACGTCCTGCACGTGCTGGCCGATCTCACGATCGCCGCCGACACCGCCACGTTCGGCCAGAACGGTCCGCGCGTGGGCAGCTTCGATGCCGGACTGGGCACCGGCTACCTGGCGCGCGTCGTCGGCGAGAAGCGAGCCCGTGAGCTGTGGTTCATGCTGCGACGGCTGACCGCGCAGGAAGCGCTCGAGTGGGGCCTGGTCAACAAGGTCGTTCCGGCGGCCGAGCTCAAGGACGAGGTGCGCAAGTGGGCCGCTACGATGAATACGTACTCGCCGACCGCCCTCAAGGTCCTCAAGCAGTCGTTCAACACCGACACCGAGCACTTCGTCAGCCTCGGCAACCTCGCCGTGACCACCCTCAAGCTGTTCGGGGAGACCGCCGAGGCGCAGGAAGGCATCACCGCGTTCAACGAGAAGCGGCCACCGGACTTCTCGCAGTACCGCAGCGACTGACCGACGGTGTCCCGGGCGCCGTGCCGCCGGGCCGACCGCGCCGCACCTGGCCGCCCCTCCTTGCCCACGTCGCCCGGCGGCGTGGCCCCTTCATGTCAAGCCCGGTGATCGGCCCACCACCGTGGTGGCCTGGTGACCGCGCGCTGACGTCGAACCTATGACGACCACGTCGTCCGTGCTGGGAGGCACTTCATGAGCACAATCTTTTCCCCCACCGCGCTGGCCGGCAAGCGCGTCCTGATCACTGGTGGCGGCACGGGACTGGGGCGCGGCGTGGCCAAACACCTCGTCGATCACGGCGCCGAGGTGCACCTGTGGGGGCGGCGCGAGAACGTGCTGCGGGAAGCGGCCGAGGAGGTCGGCCGCGACCGACCCAGCGCGGTCCACTACCAGTGTGTCGACGTGCGCAAGTTCGACATGGTCGACGAAGCGATGGACGCACTGTGGCACGAGCACGGCCCGCTCACCGGGGTGATCAACAATGCCGCCGCCAACTTCATCGCCCAGACCAAGGACCTCAGTCCGCGTGGCTTCGAGGCGATCACCAGCACGGTAATGAACGGCTCGTTCCACACCACGCTCGCGGCGGGCCGCCGGTGGATCGAAGGCAAGCTCCCGGGCGTGGTGCTGTCCACCCTCACCACGTGGGTGTGGACGGGCTCGGCCTACGTCGTACCGTCGGCAATGGCCAAGACGGCCGTGCACGCCATGACGATGTCGCTGGCCGTGGAGTGGGCCAAGTACAACATCCGGGTCAATGCGATCGCGCCCGGGCCGATCCCGACCGATTACGCCTGGGAGATGCTCAACCCCACCGAGAAGACGTCAGCGGGAGCGACCCAGTGGGACGAGATCCCGGCTGGCCGTCCCGGCACAATCGAGGAACTGGCGAACCTGACCATCTTCCTGCTGTCGGACGCGTGCAACTACCTCACCGGTCAGACGATCGCCATGGACGGTGGCCAGATGCTGGCCGGCCCCAACACGTTCGCAAGCCTGGCGAGCATGACCGAGGAGGACTGGGCGGAGGCCCGTGCCAAGGCCAAGGCGGCGTCCGAGGCCGCCAAGAAACAACGCACCATCTGACGTTTGGTTACCGTCCCCCACGACCGACCAGGACACGACGCATGACCGTCAGCCTGGCCGGTCGTGCGAGAACGGCCCACCGAACGATCGCGGACGAACCGGACGATGGGTCTCCTCGGGCGCGCGGTCTGGCCGAGCGACCGGCAATTGCCTTTAGTGGGCCGCCGCGGCGAAGGCGCGGATCTCCTCGGCCACCCGCTCGGGCACTTCGGCCGCGGCGATGCCCTCCCCGATCCAGTTCGCGCCACCACCGCAGATTCAGGTGCACGACTTCCACCGCCACCCGGGGCGATCGAACGATCTCCTTCGGGAGGATCGAGAACCCGGCTGGGACTGTGACCGGGTCGGTGTTGCGCTCACCGAGCAACTCCCGTAGTAGCAGGCGGCCGAAGCACCAGTGTGGGTCAGCCTTTACACCGACACGACGTCGAGCACGAGGTCGTCGTCGAGCAGCGAGCGCCCGGACGTGTCCCGGTCCGACCAGTCGTGCAACTTCTCCGCGATCCAGGCTTGCAGGGCCACGGGCAAGCCGACGAGCGCGTCTCCGATCGTGTGGGGCCTGGTGCCTTGCAGGGCGACGTAGGCCGAGCCGTCCTTGCGACAGCGTGCCTCGCGTTCCAGCCCGCGTCGCTCTGCTGGACTCGCCTGCGCTCACAGGTCGTCGGTGACCAGGACGAACGGGATCGTCAGGTGCGTCCTCGCCCGCGCTCGGGGTATCGCCGCGCGAAAACACTCGACACGAAGTCACCCCAGTCGCCGCCGTGGGCGAGAAGCGGTCGTACCCCAGCCGGCTCATCAGCTCGGCCCACACGTCCGGGGTCCTGACGGCTCCCCACCCCGATTCGACGGGTTTGCCGCTCCAGGCGTACCCGGGCAGGGACGGGCACACGACGTGAAAAACCGAGTCGGACTCCGGCTGCGCCAGTCGCGGGACAACGCGCTGGAAATTCCACCAGGCACTGGGCCAGCCGTGAGTCGTGATCAGCGGAATCGCGTCAGGCCGGTCCGACCGCACGTGGACGGCATGTACCTCGAGGCCGTCGATGGTGGTGAGCGACTGGAGAAAGGCGCCGAACCCTCGGCGGAAGGCGTCCCGTCGAAGGCGCCGCGTCAGTAGCCGACCAGTCGCTGCATCTCCTCCCAGCGGGGCCCCTGCGCCCAGCCCGGCTCGGTGGTGGCCTCGGGCCACCGCACCCGGGACAGGCGTGCACGCAGATCGTCGATGTACTTGTCGCTGACGTCCGGCACGAAGAACCGCACCGTGCTGGTCATGGGTCGTCGACTTCCAGGGTCGGCCGGTAGGTGTACGACGACGATCGTGTCAGGGCAAACTCGAAAATGCCCGAGCCGCGCACGCCGTTCCACTCGAATCGGGAAAGCCGGTCGGTCAACGACGAGTCCACGGTCCGCTGCGTCACGGTGCCGTCCAGCGGCCACACCTCGCCCTCGACGTGGTCGCGCCCGAACTTGCGCCCGTGATGCCCTCCGTACCCGGCACCGGCCATCAGCCCGCCACGGCCCGACGCGTCGGCCGCGATGTGGTACGTCGCACCGCTCGCCGTGGTGACCAGCACACGTCCCGACCGCAGGTCGAGCTGGTCGTCGAACACCAGGTCGTGCTGGACGTCGGTGATCTCGTCGAGACTGCCGTCGGTGTGCATGACCGCGCCTTCCAGCAGCAGCCGCCCGCCGTTACGGCTCTCCACCAGCAGGAACCCGACCGAGCGGTCCGGGAACTGGGCCTGGAACCAGATGTGCAGGCCCTGTCCACCCTGCATCGTGCGCACGCCTCTCGACCGGTCGCGCTGGCTGTACCAGTGATCGACCGTGATCGCAGTGCCGTCGATCCGCAGCTCGCCGTCGACGTAGCCGGACTGGAACAAGTGGGCGAATGACGTCTTCTGCCCCGAGGCGTTGGTGACCTCGACGTCGCCCCACCACGCGGGGGTGCGCGCCGTCCACACCAGGTCGAACGTCATGTTCGTCGGGTTGTCGCCGAGCACGATGCGCCAGCGCGTGTTCGGCTCGAGCACCTCGTAGCGGAGCGGGCCGCAGCGGTCCCACGGGGTGGCCGACAGCTCGGTGGCGAAGCGCGCGTTGCGCTGCTCGGTGTCCGTGCACAGCTGGGCGAACCCGTCGACGGTGTCCCGCACCGGGTACAGCCCGAGCCCGACGATGACGGCCGGGCGGGACCCGTCCACCGGGTGCAGATTGAACACGAAGCGGTCGAAGAACTTCTCCGGCAGGCCAACCACCTCGTCCGGCGTGATGAGCGGGTCGTGGAAGGCCTCGTGCGATCGGTTCGTCATGTCACTCCTGACGGGTCGATGCGGGCGATGACGAGACCAGGCCGGCGCTGCGCCGCGCGTCGTCGAGAAACGCGTGGACCAGTCCCCGGTCCAGGTAGTACGGATCCCCCGTGCCCTGTCGGGCGCGTCGGTGGCTGTACTCGTAGAGCACTGCCAGCTTCCACAGTGCGAGCACGGTGTACCAGGGAAGATGGGTCAGGTCGGCGCCGGTCCGCTGCGCGTACCGCTCGGCCAGCTCCTGCCGCGACGGATAACCAGCCTCGAGCATCGCGATCCCCATTGCCTGGGTCGGGTTGAACGGTTCCTCCCGGGGCACCGACGCCAGGAAGTAGCCAAGGTCGAACAGCGGGTCGCCGATCGTGGCCAGTTCCCAGTCGAGCACCGCCGCGACCTCACCTGGCCGCCTGGTCGACAGCATGACGTTTGGGAGGCGGAAGTCGTTGTGCACGATCGCGGCCCCGGACTCCACCGGCACGTGAGCCAGCAGCCACTGACGGACGTCGGCGAATTCGTCCGGCACGCGCCCGGCGTCGTCGGCGATCAGGCGTGCCATGCGGTGGACGTGCCGGCTGTTGAAGCCTTCCGGGCGCCCCAACTCCGCCAGGCCCGCGGCCCGCCAGTCCACCGAGTGCAATGCAGCCAGGGTGTCCACGAGGGCGTGACCGATGCGACGCCGCGTCGAGGGGCTGTCCAGCGGTGGCGGGGTCTGCGCCGTCACCACGACGCCGTCGACGTAGCCCATGACGTACAGCGGTACGTCGAGCACTTCACCAGCGCTGGCGGTGGCCAGCACCGGGGCGACCGGCACGGCCGAGCCGCCCAGCGCGCTGATCAGCCGCGCTTCCCTCAGAACGTCGTGCGCCCCGGGCGGCGTCGGTGGTGGCGGAGGTCGGCGGACCACCACCGTGGCGCCGGCCTCGTCGATCACCCGGTAGGTGAGGTTCGAGTGCCCGTCGCCGATGCGGACTGCCCGCACCGGACCGCACGTCAGCCCGCGCTCCTGCAAGAACCGCGCGAGTGCCGCGAGCTGCCGCGGACTCCAGTCCCAGGCGACCACGTCGATCAGCCACCCACGAACCGCGCCGAACGCCGCTCACGGAACGCCGCCAGGGCCTCCGGCATGTCGGCGGTCTGCACTAGCAGCGCCTGCCCGCGGTTCTCCAGCTCGAGCGCCACCGCGTACGAGCCGACCTCCAGGTTGCGCTGGATGGCCCGCTTGCTCATCCGGACCCCGGCCGGCGAGTTCTGTGCGATCCGGCGGGCCAGTGCGACGGCCTCGTCGAACAGGCGCTCGGCGGGCACCACCCGGTTGACCAGGCCGATGCGTTCGGCCTCCTCGGCACCGACCAGGCGCGCGGTGAAGCCCATGTCCGAGGCGCGCGCGGGGCCCACCAGACGGGCCAGGTTGAACGACGTGCCCAGCTCCCCCATCGACAGCCCCACCTGCACGAACGCGGCGCTGAACTTCGCGTTCGTATCGCACAGACGGATGTCAGCTGCCAGCGCCAGCGCGAACCCGCCGCCGGTGGCCGGCCCGTGCACCGCCGCGATCACCGGGAACGGGAGGTGACGAATCTCCTGGATCCCGCCGGTGGCGACTTCCTGGAACTTGAGGAACTCGCGGACGCCCATCTCGGTGATCACGTGCACCTCGTCGAGGTCGAAGCCCGCACAGAACGCGCGGTCCCCGGCGCCGGTGACGATGAGCGCCCGCAGCGGCTCGTCGCGCAGGGCGCGGGCCGCCACGCCGTACTCGTGGAACATGCGCACGGTCTGGCTGTTCATCCGGTCCGGCCGGTTGACGCGCAGCACCCCGATGTCGCCGGGCAGCACCTCGAACGTGAGCTGTTGCAGCGGCGGGAAGTCCATCTGCACGGTCACGTCGTCACTGGTCATCCCGCTCACTCCCCCCGGAACACGGGGCGGCGCCGTTCGCGGAACGCCGCAAGCGCTTCCGGCATGTCCTTCGTACGGGTCAGCAGCGCCTGCCCGCGGTTCTCCAGCTCGAGCGCCGCCGCGTACGAGCCGACCTCCAGGTTGGCGTGAATGGCGCGCTTGGTGAGCTGGACACCACCGGGACTGTTGTTGATGATCTTCTCGGCGAGCGCCAACACGTCGTTCATCAGCTCACCCGGCCGGGACAGTGCGTTGACCAAACCGATCCGCTCGGCCTCTGCGGCGTCGACGTCGCGGCCGGTGAACGCGATCTCGCTAGCCCGGGCGGGTCCGATCAGCCGCGGCAGCAGCCACGACACGCCGAGGTCGCCGATCGACAGCCCGACCCGGACCATCGCCGGGACGAATGTCGCCTCGGGCGCGGCGATGCGGATGTCGGCCTGCAGTGCCAGGGCCAATCCGCCGCCGGCTGCTGGCCCGTTGACCGCCGCGATCACCGGCACGCGCACGTTACGGACCGCCAGCATCGCGCGCGCCGCCCGTTCCTGCAGGTCGAGCATGCCGATCGCGCCCAACTCGGGCAGCTTGTCCGCTTCCGCCAGGTCGTAACCGGAGCAGAACGCCTTGCCGGCACCGGTGATCACCAGCACGCGCAGGGCATCGTCGTCGTTCAGGACCGTCGCCGCCTGCTCGAGCTCGGTGAACATCCGGGGCGTCATGGCGTTGAACCGGTCCGGGCGGTTGAGCGTCAGCAGCGCGACGTTGGCCGCCGGCTCGCTCAGTCGGAGGGTTTGGAAGTCGAGGTCGGCAATCGTCATGAACGGCTCCTTGTACCTCACGCGAACTTCGGGGGGCGCTTGGCGACGAACGCGGTGATTCCCTCGGCCGCTTCGCCGGAGACGAACAGCTCGTTGATCTGTTCGGCCTCGTAGACAAGGCCTTCCGGCAACGGCTTGGTGAACGAGGCGTCCACCGCGCGCACACCCGCCAGCTGGGCCGGCAGCGAGGAGGCGGTGAGGTCGG
Organism: Thermocrispum sp.; assembly: GCF_002919275.1. Classification (NCBI taxonomy): domain Bacteria; kingdom Bacillati; phylum Actinomycetota; class Actinomycetes; order Pseudonocardiales; family Pseudonocardiaceae; genus Thermocrispum; species Thermocrispum sp. The sequence goes on from NZ_PKFA01000062.1 coordinate 10,074, forward strand.
CGGCCAGCGCGAGCGCGGCCTCCACCACGTCGCCGTCGGTGAGCCGGTCGACCAACCCGATCGCGTGGGCCTCGTCGGCGGGCACCTGGCGTGCGGTCAGGATGATGTCGAGGGCCCGGCCCCGACCGACGAGCTGCGGCAGTCGCTGCGTGCCGCCCGCGCCGGGGATCAGGCCGAGCTTGACCTCCGGCAGGCCCATTCTGGCCTTCGTGGCGGCCACGCGCAGGGTGCAGGCGAGCGCCAGCTCGAGCCCGCCGCCAAGCGCGAGGCCGTTGACGGCCGCGATCGAGATCCATGGTGCTGCGGCCAGCCGGTCGTTGACCGAACGCATCTTGTCGCCGTAGGCGGCGAACGACTGTGCGTCGATGGTGGACATGTGCTTGATGTCGGCGCCCGCGGCGAAGAATCCGTCCAGCGCCGAGGCCACCACCATTACCTTGACGTCGCCGGCGCTCTCGGCAGCGTCCATGGCGGCGTGCAGGCCGTCGAGGATCTGCGGGCCCAGGGCGTTGGCGGGTGGGCGGGCCATGGTCGCGACCATCACGCCCGGAGAGGCGGTCTTCCAGGTGACGACGTCGGTGTCAGACATGGACCCTCACTTTCGCTTAACGGTCAGACCATAGCTATCTCAAGGTCGAGGAGGGAAACCATCGACGCCGACGGACTGGAGATTTCTCCTGTCCGCCCCACCGTTCGTGACGCAGATAACGGTCCACCCGTCTCTTGGCGTGAATCGGGACGCCGAGCCCACCAGGGATGCCGAAACGGAGCCGCGATGCGAGCGCCCGAGATGCACAGGTCCGGCACGCCCTCGCCGCGTCGGCGACGGTGCCCGATCGGTTCACCGCTGGCGGGTCGCCTCGCGCACCCGTCAGCACACGCGCGACGGCGTCGGACGGAGCCCGGTGGGTAGCAGTTGCAGCTAGCTCACGGCAGGCGCGGGAACCGGCCGAAGTCCGGGGTGCGCTTCTGCTTGAACGCCTCACGGCCTTCCTTGGCCTCTTCGGTGCCGTAGAACAGCAGGTTGGCTTCGTGCGCCAG
>NZ_PKFA01000010.1:0-10535 GCF_002919275.1 Thermocrispum sp.
CAACACTCTGCGTAGTCACACGGTTGCGGGCTGACAACGGCGCTTCGCCGGTGCACGGTCAAGATCATGGACGCACCTGTCGCCGTGCTGTGGGTGTGGTCGGTGTTCTTCGCGATCATGGCGGCGTCGTCGGCGTATCGGCTGGCACTCGCCGGCGACCTTGCCGGTCGTCGTGCCGGGATCGACCGCGTGGACGAGGCCGCCGACCTGCTCATGTGCCTGGGCATGCTGGCCATGGTCAGCCCGCTCGGCGGGCCGGTTCCGCTGGCCGGGTGGCGGGCGATCTTCGTGGCCGCGGCGGTTGCGCTCGGCGCCGCGTGGTGGCGGCGCCGGCGGAGCCTGTCCGGCAGCACGCGATGCGGTCACCACGCGGTGATGGCCGCAGCCATGGCGTACATGCTCATCGCCGTGCCGCACGACGATCATTCCGCGGATCCGTGGCTGACCATGTCGGGACACGGCGGCTCACTGGAACACTGGCCGCTCGCCGTTGCGGCGCTGGCGTACTGCGCGGTGGACATCGCGGTCGGCGTTCCGCGCGTGCTGCGGGCGCCCGCGGGGCAAGGCATCGGGGGCGAACGGGCGAGGGCGGTCAGCAGGGTCGCCGGCAGCGCCGGGATGGGCGCGATGCTCGCCGTGATGATGTGACGGACGTCGTCACGCACGCCGGTAGGTCAGCAGCACCAGCCCGCTGCCGAACGAGCGGGTGCCGGCCAACGTGAAGCCGAGCTTGTCGAACGGCCCGTCGAACAGCGGGATGCCCGAGCCGAGTGCCACCGGGTTGAGCTTGATCACCAGCTCGTCGATCTCGTGCCGCAGCGTGTACGCCAGCTTGCCGCCGCCGCACAACCAGATGCCCATGCCGTCCCGCTGCTTGAGTTCGCGCACGGTCGCCACCGGGTCGGTGCGCACCAGATGCACGTCGGGATCCGGCGCCTCGGTCATGGTGGTGGAGAAGACGTAGTGCTCCAGGTGCCGGTAGGCGTTGGTGACCCCGAAGTCGAGGCCGATCTGATACGAGTTGCGGCCTTCCAGCACGGTGTCGAAATTCTTGTTCTCCGGGTGGAAATTCAGCTGTTCGCGCACATGGGTCGGCACGACCTCGGGAAAAGCCTCGAGCAGCGGCTGCATGTGATCGCCGTCGACGGCGAAGATCGAGCCGGTGGGATCGCCGCCGTCCGGGCCAGTGATGTAACCGTCGATGCTCGACGCGACTAGGTAGGTCAGGGTACGCACGTGGCCTCCGCAAGACAGGTTGACGATCCCGCCGTCAACGTAGCCGCGGCCGCCGGGGGTGTCGAACGGATTTCGGTCACGGCGCCGGGTCGGTGATGCCCTCCGCGGCCAGCAGGACACGCAGCCGGTTCAGGCATCGGCGGCGGAGCGGGCCGACGCTGTCGATGGCCACGTCGAGCAGCTCGGCGATGGCGCGGTAGCCGAGGTCGGGGCGGGTGGCCATGATCCCCGCCAGGAGCCGGTCGCGCCGGTCGAGTCGGGCCACGGCGCGCCGCACGGCTCGGCGCTGCTCGGCCGCCGTGGCGTGGTGGGCGGGGCCTGCGGTGTCGATCAGCGCCTGCTCCACCGCGGCCTGGTCGGCACGCTCGGCGCCGGAGTCGAGCCGGCGGCGCAGGGCACGCCGCGATGCCGTGGTGCGCAGCCAGGCGGCCGTGCGTTCCTGGTCCGCGATCCGATGCCGGTGCAGCAGGTACAGCATCCAGACGTCCTGCAGGATGTCGTCGCAATCCTGCGGGCCCACCGCGAAGCGACGCACGTGGTCCCGCAATTGCGGGGTCAACGTGGCGACCAGCGCGGTCAGCCGGTCGGCGGCCGGTTGGGGGTGGTGGGTAGGTGACACGGCCGGTGCGACGAGCCGTGCCGCGGTGAACGTTCCTGGCGGGGCCGCCGGTTCAGTCGTCGGTGATCGATTGGCGCCGCCCGGGTGATGGCGCGGCGCCGGTTGCCGGGCCTGCGCCTACGACAAACGGGTTTCCGGTGTCACTATTTTGGCGACATGAGTGCTCGAGCGTTCCGGTGGAACAAGCCGCGCACGGCGGCGGGCCGGCCGGTCGTGCGGGGAGGCAGCTGATGCTGCGGGTGGCCACCCGGGCGGACATCCCGCGCATCGCCGCATTGGCGGAAAGGTCGGTGCTGGATCTGTTCCCCCGGTTCTACGACGCCGAACAGACGGCGAGCGCGGCGGTGCACATCGCACAGGTCGATCCGCAGCTGATCGACGACGGTACCTACTACGTCTACGACGCCGGTGGCGAGATCGTCGCGTGCGGCGGGTGGAGCAGGCGCGCCAAGCTGTTCACCGGCCGCGGCAGCCGCGCCGACGACAAACGCCTGCTCGACCCGCGTACCGAATCGGCCCGCATCCGGGCGATGTTCGTGCGATCGGACTGGACTCGCCGCGGGCTCGGCAGGGCGATCCTGGAAGCGTCCCGCAAAGCAGCGGCCGACGAGGGTTTCCGCACGCTGATCCTGATGGCCACGCTGCCGGGCGAGCCGCTGTACCGGGCGTACGGCTTCCGCGAGCTGGAACGATCCGTCATCACCATGCCGGACGGCGTACGGATCGAAGGCGTGCTCATGGACCGCTCCGTCGACCCGCCGAGCTGACCGGCGCTCAGTCCACCAGGCGCAGCGCCTGCGTCGGGCACTGGTCGACGGCGTCGATCAGGTCCTCGCGGTCGGCCTCGGTGAAGTCGGTGGTCACCAGGTGGACCAGGCCGTCGTCGCCGACCTGGAAGATGTCGTCGCGGATGCTTTCGCAGATGCCGTGACCGGTGCACACGTCGGTGTCGATGACGATTTTCACGAATCCTTCTCCATCACGACGTTTCCTGGCGGGCTTCGGCGGTCGTTGTCGTCACGCTACCGAGGCTGACCCGAACGTGCAGGAAACGACGAAAGGCTCTGCGGAGACCCCCGGATGTGCGTCACGATAGGGGTGGGTCCCGGTGACATGTCGGGGCAGCACGGTGACCCGAGCAGAGGGGCGACATGCGGGCGCGTGGATTTCGCCGGATGGCGAACGCTGTGGCGGTGGCGGGCGGCCTCGCCGTGAGCGTAGGAGTGCTCGGGGTCGCGCTGTGGAGCGGTGCAGCGGGCGCCGGCTGGGACGGTGTCCCATCGGCGCCGTGCGGCAGCCCGGGCCCGACGGTGTCGGAGTCGTCGGCGCCCAGCTCGGAGCCGACGACGACCGAAGCCCCGTCGGCGACCACGCCGACCACGCCCACGTCGGGGAGCAGCGAGCCGCCGGGCGAGGCCAGCGAGTCCAGCGAGCCTCCGAGCACCGAGCCGCCGGGTGAGTCTCCGTCGTCGCCGCCGTGCGAGTCCTCCACGGCGCCGGTTCCCGGATCACCCACGACGACGGAAACCACGGAGACGAGCTCGCCACCGACGACATCGACGTCCACCGGGCCCACGGGTTCCACCGAGCCCACCGACCCCGCAGAGTCCACGGAGTCCACGGAATCGTCGGCGAGTGCGGACGAGCCACCCTCGGCCGGCCCGGGGGTCCGGTCGTCCGGATCCACCGGGGGCGCGGCCGCCGAGCAGCGCTCCGGTGCCGGATCGGACACGTCGCCGGGGTCCGCTTGGCAAGGATCGGCGCGTCGGCACCACGCTCCGCAGCAGGCGCCGGGTGACCTGCCCGCGCCGCCGGAACCGCTGACGCACACCCCGCCGCCGGAGCTGCCCGATCCGCTCGGCACCGGCTGGCCGGATCGGGGCGAGGTCCCCGGTTTCGACGGCCTTCCCGGCGATCTGCCTCAGGTGGACGTGCCGGAGCAGGCGTCGCCCATCCCGGACTTGGGCCTGGCCGGGCCGGACGACCCGGTTGCGCACCGGGCGGATTCACCGGGCCAGGCGCACGCCCTGCCACCGAAGAAGCCGCAGCCGCGTGCGCCGGAGCTCATCGCGGTCGGGCTGCTGGCGGTCATGGTCGGCGTCCTGGCCAGGATGCTGGCCCCGCGGCCGGGCGGCAAGCGGTGACGGCCGGGTCAGCCCGCGCCGTGGTAGACGAACTGCCCCAGCCCGACGGTGAAGATCATCAGGCCGTACAGGCCGTGTTCGATCGAGACGGCCAGCAGTGACCGGCTGCGCTGGTAGCGGTAGGCGAACAGCAGTCCGCCGATGGTGGTGGCGACGACCGCGAACCAGTTGCTGAAGATGATGTGCGCGAACCCGAAGGCCGCCGCGCTGGCCAGAATCATCCCCGGCCCGGTGCCGAACACGTGGCGATACCGGCGGAACAGGAACGCGCGGAAGATCAGCTCCTGCGGATAGGCGCTGAACACCGGGTAGGCGATCGCCACGAGTGCCCATCTGGCCGGGTCGCTGCGCGGGAAGCCGAAGAGGTCTTCCGGCAGCAGCAGCGCGACGCAGATCAGCGCGACGACGGTGGCGGCCGCCCACAGGCCGAGAATCGACGGCACATGCTCGCGCACCGCAGGAAGCCGGATCAGGTCCTCCCGGTCGAAGCCCGGCTGCCGGTACAGGTAGATCGCGCAGCCCACGCCGAGCACGACCAGAAACGGAATAGGGCTGACTCCGTCGGCCACGGTGTCGAATACCGCGATGACGCCGAAGAACAGGACGGCGTATTCCAGCAGCAGATAGACGCGTTTGCCGACGGGGACCTGTTCGACGGCCGATGATGCCGGTGCTGCGGTTGTTTCTGCCACGTTGGTGAACTCCCGAGTGCTCGCTCCCGCTTTTCCAGCATGCCGCAGCCGGTGTCGTCGCCGCGTGAGATCGCGGCATGTTTGCGCCGCTGTCACATACCCGACATTCGGATCTTCCGAACCCCGTCGCGCTCGGCCAGAATGCGCGGGTTGTCCGCGTGACATGCGGTGACGCGACAGGCGCAAGGGAGATTTCAGGTGCGTATCACGATCAGACGCGCGGTGGCGGTGGTGGCCGCCGCCGCGAGTATGGCGGCGTACGGGCTCGCCGCGCCCGCGCTGGCCGAGCCGGGGTCGGCGGCCGCCACGTGGCAAGCCCACCAGGCCGGACAAGACATCGTCGACCGGCTCGAGCAGGTCGACGGGCTGACGATCGTCAAGGAGGAGCCACCCCCGGCGCCGGGCTTCCGGTTCTTCTTCCTCACCTACGAGCAGCCGATCGACCACGAGCGTCCGTGGCTCGGCACGTTCCAGCAGCGCTTCTCCCTGCTGCACCGGGACACCAGCAGGCCGATGATCCTGCACACCACCGGCTACGGCATGCCGGAGCGGGCGTTCCGGGCGGAGCCGACCGTGCTGCTGGACGGCAACCAGATCTCGGTCGAGCAGCGGTTCTTCACCCCGTCCCGGCCGGAGAACGCCGACTGGACGAAGCTGACCATCAAGCAGGCCGCGGCCGACCACCATCGGCTGGTGCAGGCCCTGAAGCCGATCTACCACAAGAAGTGGATTGCCACCGGGGCCAGCAAGGGCGGCATGACCTCGGTCTACCACCGCCGGTTCCACCCCCAGGACGTCGACGGTGTCGTCGCCTACGTGGCCCCCAACGACGTCCACAACAACGCCGACCGCGCCTACGACAAGTTCTTCGAGCAGGTCGGCTCGAGCCGGCAGTGCCAGGACGCGCTGGAGGCGCTGCAGCGTGAGGCGCTCAAGCGGCGGGACGAGCTGGTCGAGCGCTACGAGGACTACGCCCGGCAGCACGGTCTGCACTTCGACCGGGTCTTCGGGTCGGCCGACAAGGCGTTCGAGATGACCGTGCTGGACGTGGCGTGGGCGTTCTGGCAGTACTGGCTGGAGGAGGACTGCGACATCGTTCCCGAGCCCACGGCGAGCACCGACGAGATCTGGGAGTTCATCGACTTGGTCGCCGGGTTCGACTTCTACGCCGACGAGGGCATCCTCCCGTACGCGCCGTACTACTACCAGGCGGCGACCCAGCTCGGCTGGCCGACGTTGAAGTTCAAGCACCTCAAGGGCCTGCTCCGGTACCCGAAGCTGTACCAGGCCAACTCGAGCCTGCCGCCGGAGCTGCGGGCCAAGCACGACCCCCGGCCGATGATCGACGTCGACCGGTGGGTGAAGCGCAAGTCCAAGCAGATGCTGTTCGTCTACGGCGAGAACGACCCGTGGGGTGCCGAGCCGTTCACCGACAGCGGCCGCGATTCGGCCACGTTCGTCGCGCCTGGCGCCAACCACGGCGCGAACATCGCCGCGTTGCGCCCGGAGGACGCCGAAGCCGCCACCGCGATGCTGCGGCGGTGGGCCGGTGTCGACGCCCAGACGGCTCGCGCGGCCGCGGCGGGTGAGCTCGGCAGGCACATTCCGGGACTGGACGACTGGGATCCGCGCGAGCAGCGGCCTGCGCTCGTTCCGTGACGCTTGGTTCCGAGGGGCGTCGTCGGTGACCCGGGGACGCCCCTCGGACGGGGCCCGGCGCTGACGGCCGGCGGCCGGGGAGCGAAGATGGGACCGTGAACAGCGAACCAAGCCGGCCGGATGACGCCAAGCTGCTCGACGAGGCCGTTCGCCTGGCGATCGAGAGCATCGGAGAGGGCGGCGGCCCGTTCGGCGCGCTCGTGGTCCGGGACGGCGAGGTACTGGCCACCGGGGCCAACGAGGTGACCCGCAGCCTGGACCCGACGGCACACGCCGAAGTGGTGGCCATCCGGCGGGCCTGCCAGGCCGTCGGCGATTTCCGGCTGGACGGGTGCACGCTGGTCTGTTCGTGCGAGCCGTGCCCGCTGTGCCTGTCGGCCGCGCTGTGGGCGCGGGTCGAACGGGTGGTCTACGCGGCCGACCGGCACGACGCCGCGGCCGCCGGATTCGACGACAGCGCGTTGTACGAGTTGTTCACCCGGCCGCGCGAGGAATGGACGAGGCTGTCCATCCGGCAGGTCCGGACCGGCTTCGAGACCGGGCCGTTCGTGGCGTGGCAGGAAAGCCCGGACAAGGTCGAGTACTGAACCCAACACGGTGTTGAACTCCGCGCGGGCATGATCCGTTGTGACGAACATGCCGAACCCACCACGCGATCGGAGATCCACCATGGACCGTTCGACCACGCCGGCCGGGCGCGCATCGGGCGTCCCGCGCCGGACCGCCATCGCCGGAACCGGTGTGCTCGCCGTGACCGGCGCGGCCCTCGCGGCCTGCGGAGACGGCGGCGGGGGCGGAGGCGGGGGTGAGGCCCCGGCCAAGGGCACCGTGATCGGCAAGGCGTCCGACGTCCAGGTCGGCGGCGGCACCGTCTTCAAGGACGCCGAAACCGTGGTGACGCAGCCGGCCGAAGGCGAGTTCAAGGCGTTCTCGGCAATCTGCACCCACCAGGGCTGCCTGGTGGACAGCGTCAGCGACGGCCTGATCAACTGCAAGTGCCACGGGTCGCAGTTCACGCTCGACGGCCGCGTCGCCAAGGGGCCTGCCAGGGATCCGTTGCCTGCCCGCGAGGTCACCGTCACCGAGGCAGGGGACATCGTCGCGGGCTGACCGCTCGCTGTGGGAAGCGTCCCAACCCTGCCGTGCCGCCGGGATGCGCCGGTAGGTTCAGCGGCATGGCATCCATCGAGACGGCAGCGGTGCACGCGGGGGAGCGCAGGCCGGGCCCGGAGGGCTCGCTGGTCTTCCCGATCTACCAGGGGACGGTCTACCAGAGCAGGTCCGGCGAATCGTACGACGAGATCCAGTACCTGCGGATGAGCACGACGCCGTCGCAGGAGTACCTGGCCGACAAGCTCGCCGAGCTGGAGCAGGGCGAGGCGGCGGTGGCCACCGCGTCCGGGATGGCGGCGATCTCCGCGACCCTGCTCAGCGTGCTGCGGGCAGGCGACCACCTGCTGGTGGCGAACGTCCTCTACGGCGGGACGGCGAGCCTGCTGGCCAAGTTCGCCGACCGGCTCGGCTGGACCTACACGTTCGTCGACCCGCAGCAGCCGGGGACGTGGCAGGACGCGCTCACCCCGCGGACCAAGGCGCTCTACGTCGAGACCATCTCCAACCCGCTGATCCGGGTCAGCCGGGTGCGGGAAGTCGCCGATTTCTGCCGGCGGCACGGCCTGGTCAGCATCGTCGACAACACGTTCGCCAGCCCGGTCAACCTGCGCCCGATCCGGCTCGGCTTCGACCTGGTGCTGCACAGCGCCACCAAGTACCTCGGCGGCCACTCCGACCTGGTCGCCGGGTGCGTCGTCGGCCGCGCCGACCTGGTGCGGCAGGTGCGGGCCACCCAGAACCTGTTCGGCGGGAGCCTGGACCCGCACACCGGATTCCTGCTGGCCAGGGGCATCAAGACGCTCGGCGTGCGGGTGCGGCAGCAGAACGCCAATGCCGGAGCGATCGCACGGTTCCTGGCCGCCCGGCCGGAAGTGGCCGAGGTGCACTATCCCGGCCTGCCTGGCCATCCGGACCACGAGTACGCGGCCGGGCTGCTGGACGGATTCGGGGGAATGCTCAGCTTCCGGCTCGTCGGGGGAGAGCGGGCCGTCGACGCGTTGTTCGACGCGCTGCGGCTGCCGTACGTGGCACCAAGCTTGGGCGGCGTGGAAACGACGATCACCAAACCCGCGGTCACCTCGCACGCCAGCGTGGGCGCCGACCACCGGGCGAGGATCGGGCTGCCCGACGACCTGGTGCGGCTGTCCTGCGGAATAGAAGCGGCCGACGACCTTGTTGCCGACTTCGAGCAGGCGCTGAGCAAGATCTGATCTCCTGGCTTCCCGACGCCGCCGGTCCCCGGCGGCAGGCGCCGTCGCGGGGCGGTTGGTGCGTGTGCCGCCCGGTCAGGGCTTCGCGGTGCGTGTCGGCGGGGGTTCTGCTTGCCCGCCCTGCCTGATGCATCCGGAATGTCGGTGGCGGTCGGCAAAATCGCTGGCGCCGACAAGCTGTCCGAGGGAGGCTGCCAGAGTGCCGACGTTGACCGAACGCCACAAAGCGTTCGCCGCAGCCGCGATCACCGTCCTGTTGTGGTCGTCCGCGTTCGTCGCGATCCGGAGCGCGGCCGAGCATTATCACCCAGGGGCGCTGGCGTTGGGGAGGCTGCTGTCCGGGTCCTTGGTGCTGGTGATTTTCCTGCTGGTGCGCCGGGAGGGCATACCGCCGCGTGGCGCCTGGCCGGGCATCGTGCTGTCCGGGGTGCTGTGGTTCGGCGTCTACATGGTGGCGCTGAACTGGGGAGAACAACTGGTCGACGCCGGCACGGCGGCGATGATCGTGGGCATCGGGCCCATCCTGATCGCGCTGCTTGGCGGCTGGCTGCTCGGCGAGGGGTTCCCGCCCCGGCTGATGGCCGGGCTGGCCGTGTCGTTCGCCGGCGCGATCGTGGTGGGCGTGTCGATGTCCGGCGACGGCGGGGATTCGATCATCGGCGTGCTGCTGTGCCTGGTCGCGGCGGCGACGTACGCCGCGGGTGTGGTGGCGCAGAAGCCTGCGCTGCGGCACGGCTCGGCGCTGCAGATCACCGCGTACGGCTGCTTCATGGGCGCGGTGGCGTGCCTGCCGTTTTCCGGTGAGTTGATCAGCGACGTCGGTACGGCGCCGTGGCCGGCGACGGTGAACATGGTCTACCTGGGCGTGTTCCCGACGGCGATTGCATTCACCACGTGGGCCTATGCGTTGTCGCGGACCACCGCGGGGAAGATGGGGGCGACGACGTACGCCGCGCCGGCGCTCGTGGTGCTGATGTCATGGGTGCTGCTGGACGAGCTTCCTGCCCTGCTCGCGATCGTCGGGGGTGCCCTCTGCCTGGCCGGTGTAGCCGTCTCCCGCTCGCGTCCGCGCGCCGCGGCGAAGCGGCGTGAGCCCGCGCTGGCGGAGATGGACTAGCGGCTCCGGGAACGCGGGCAGTCGGTCGCGGTAGTCAGTCGATGAGCATTCGGTAGGCATGCGCGAGTCTGGGAAAGGCTGGTTTGTGTCGTCGTTGGCGAATGTGCTGACCGAGCGCCGCAAGGCCGTGGCGGCGGTCGTCGTGTCGGTCTTGCTGTGGTCGTCCGCGTTCGTCGCGATCCGGAGCGCGGCCGAGCACTATCACCCAGGGGCGCTGGCCTTGGGGCGGCTGCTTGCCGGGGCCGTGGTCCTGGTGCTGGTGCTGCTGGTCCGCCGGGAGGGGTGGCCGCCGCGGCGCGCCTGGCCGGGCATCGTGGTGTTCGGCGTGTTGAACTTCGCCGGCTACATGGTGGCGCTGCATTGGGGCGAGCAGCAGGTCGACGCGGGGACGGCGGCGATGATCGTCGCCGTCGGGCCGATCGTGACCGCGCTGCTGAGCGGATGGTTGCTGGGCGAGGGCTTCCCGCCCCGGTTGCTTGCCGGCTTGTTGGTGTCGTTCCTCGGTGCGGTCGTGGTCGGTTCGTCGATGTCCGGCAACGGTGCGGCGTCGATTCTCGGAGCCTTGTTGTGCCTGGTGGCTGCGATAAGTGCCGCTTGCGGAGTGGTCGCGCAGAAGCCCGCGTTGCAGTACGCGTCCGCGCTGCAAGTCACCACTCTCGCCTGCCTGGTGGGTGCCCTGGCGTGCTTGCCGTTTTCCGGTGAGCTGATCAGCGACGTCGGTTCGGCGCCGTGGCCGGCGACGGC
>NZ_PKFA01000070.1:0-7513 GCF_002919275.1 Thermocrispum sp.
GGCCGGCGCCGGAGCCGGTGCCGGTGCCCGGGGCATGGGCGCCATGCCCGTGGGCGCGATGGGCGCCGGAGCCGCAGGGGGCCGGTCCGACGATCGGTCGCACAAGCGCTCCACGCCGGTAGCCGGCGAAGAAGGCATCTTCGACGTCGGCAAGAACGACATTCAACGCAGGCTCCTCGGGGAGGCCGGCGACGACGAGCCGCCGCGGCGGTTCTAGACCGGAGGACGGGTGCGCGACGAGGAAACGGGTTGGATCGAACTGCACGCGGCGGAGTTCTTTCTGCTGTGGCGCGGGCTCGATCTGGGCGACGTGCCGGAGTGGCTGGGCATACCGGCGTTCGGGCGGACACCGCGGGCCAGGGCCGAGTGGTCGGCCATCGTGAGCGAGGCGCTGACGATGCGCGACCTCGGCACGGTGGAGCGTCCGGCCGGTGACCTGGCCGGACTGCTGCGGACCATCGCGGACGCCGAGGCCATGCTCGAGCTCCAGGTCGATACCCGGGAAGCGTCGCTGCGCGCGCTCGGCGGCATCACCGCGGGACGGGCGGCGGCGGTGGCACGGGTGAACACTCAGGTCCGGATCGGGCCGGCGAGCAGCGACGCGCTGGTGCGCACCATGCTCGAGGTGCCCCCGCCGATGAACCCGGGCAGCGGCATCTCGGCCAACCTGCCGATCGCGGATTTCGAGAAGGCGTGCTCGGCCGCCGCGCAGGACGGCGTCAGCGGGTTCGTCGAAACGCTCACCGAACTGGGCGTGCGACGGGAAGAGTGTCTTGTGCTGTCCAAGGCGTTCGGGACCAGGTTCGGCGGCGGCCGCCTCGGCGCGAAGGCCAGAGACGGCCGTGGCCGCTGGCATCGTGCGCCGGTGACCGTGTCGTGGGTGGACGCCGAGGACGGCCGGTACGCGCTGCGCACCGACGGCGAGTGGATGACGGTGACGCCCGCGGACGAGGCCAGGCTGGTCGCCATGGCCGAGGAGATGCTCGACACCGTGGTCTGATCCACAGTGCCGCATTAGTCTGCGGGGCATGTCCGACATCCCCGAAGTCCTCTGGCGTCCGGATCCGCATCGTCTGCCCGACACCCGCATCGAGCAGTTCAAACGATGGCTGTCCGAGCAGCACGGGCTCGATGTCAGCCGCTACGAAGACCTGTGGCGGTGGTCGGTCGACGAGCTCGACACGTTCTGGTCCGCGTTCAGCGAGTTCATCGGCGTGCGGTGGCGCAGCGAGCCGAGCGCGGTCCGCGAAGGCGACCGGATGCCCGGTGTGCGGTGGTTCCCGGGCGGCGAGCTCAACTACGCCGAGCATGCGCTGAGCGGTGTTGCCGGGGCCGAGAAGGCCGACGACGAGCTCGCGGTGATCTTCCGCCGGGAAGACGGGCTGGAGCAGCAGCTGACGTTCGGTGAGTTGCGCGCGAAGGTAGGTGCGGCGCGCGGCATGCTGCGCGCGCTGGGCGTGCAGCGTGGTGACCGGGTCGTGGCGCTGGCGCCGAACTGCCCGCAGACGCTGGTGACGTTCCTGGCCGCGGCGAGCCTGGGGGCGATCTGGTCGTCGTGCTCGCCGGACTTCGGTGTGCGGGCCGTCGCCGACCGGTTCACCCAGATCGAGCCGAAGGTGATGCTGGCGGTCAACGGCTACCTGTACAACGGCAAGAAGTTCGACGTGCGGCCGACGGTGCGGGAACTGGCCGGGAAGATGCCGTCGCTGCAGGGCATCTTGCTGATCGACTACGTCGAGCTGGAGCAGGAGCAGCTGGCGGGCGCAGTGGATTTCGACACCGCGTTGGCCGAGCACGACGGCGCGCCACTGGAGTACGAACCGGTGCCGTTCGAGCACCCGCTGTGGGTGCTGTATTCGTCGGGGACCACGGGCCTGCCGAAGGGCATCGTGCAGGGGCACGGCGGGATCGTCGTCGAGCACCTCAAGCAGATGGCGTTGGCGCTCGACCTGGGGCCCGGCGAGCGGTTCTTCTGGTTCACCACCACCGGGTGGATGATGTGGAACTTCCTGGTGTCGGGCTTGCTGGTGGGCAGCACCGTGGTGCTGTTCGACGGCAGCCCGGGACACCCGGACCTGAGCACGTTGTGGCGGCTGGCCGCCCAGCATCGGATCACGTACTTCGGGACCTCGGCGCCGTTCGTGCAGAGCTGCATGAAGCAGAAGATCCGGCCGGCCGCGGAGCACGATCTGTCGGCCATGCGCGCCATCGGGTCGACCGGTGCGCCGCTGTCGGTGGACGGATTCCGATGGATCGTCGACGAGGTCGGCCCGGTGCAGATCTGTTCCGTCTCCGGCGGGACGGACGTCTGCACGGCATTCCTCGGCGCCTCGCCGGACGTGCCGGTATGGCTCGGCGAGCTGTCGTGTCGTTCGCTGGGGGCGGCCGTGGCGGCATACGACGAGCACGGCAACGAAATCGTCGACGAGGTCGGCGAGCTGGTGGTCACCAAGCCGATGCCGTCGATGCCGGTGTCCTTCTGGAACGACCCCGACGGGTCGCGGCTGCGTGCCGCGTACTTCGAGGACTTCCCCGGCGTGTGGCGGCACGGCGACTGGGTGCGGATCACCGAACGCGGATCCGCGGTCATCTACGGCCGCAGCGACTCGACGTTGAACCGCGGCGGGGTGCGGATGGGCACTGCGGAGTTCTACCGCGTGGTGGAAAGCTTCGACGCCATCACCGACTCGCTGGTGATCGACACAACCCGGATCGGCGAGGAAGAGGGCGCACTGCTGTGCTTCCTCGTGCTGGCGCCGGGGGCATCGCTGGCAGAGCTGGAGCCGCAGCTGCGCACGAAGCTGCGGTCCGAACTGTCGCCCCGGCACGTTCCGGACCGGTTCATCGAGGTGCCGGCCATCCCCCGGACGTTGAACGGCAAGAAGTGCGAGGTGCCGGTGAAGAAGATCCTCAGCGGCGTCGACCCGGCCGAGGCCATCAGCGCGGACGCGTTGGCCGATCCAGCGGCGCTGAAGCCGTTCGTGGCGATGGCGGGCAAGGCCGAGACCTGAGGGCCACCGGAGAGCCGGAGCCCGCGCCCCCGGCGGACAACGCCGAGACCTGAAAGCCACCCAAGAGCCGGAGCCCGCGGCCCGGACCGACCGCTGAGCGGTCCGGGTCCGCTCCCGGGTCTGTCAGCCTGCCTCGGCTTCCGCAAGTGCCGACCCTGGCGGCCTTCCAGCGCAGGGCACCGGCACCTCCCAGGTACGGATCGGAGAAATTGAGTTCTGGCGGCCGCCCAGCGCGGGGCACCGGCCCATGCCTTCCGGCGGTCAGCGCCGGCTCCGTCGGCTGCTCGGTGGGCGTGGCCACGGAGATGGTGGGGGCGGGGTGGGTCGCGCGGAGGGTGGACGGTAACCTAGTCGCACCGATACACCCGGGAGGCTTCGCCTAGTCTGGTCTATGGCGCCGCACTGCTAATGCGGTTGGGGGTTTGAGCCCCCTCGCGGGTTCGAATCCCGCAGCCTCCGCAAGATGCCGGCGCGCTGCCCTGGATGATCCGGGGCAGCCGCCGCATGTCGGCGGTTGGTCGCGGAAACCGCACCGACGTCGCTCGGACGCCAAGCGCTCACTTCGTCCAAGCCGCGGTGATCAGTGCCGGAGCACTCGCTCCGTCCTGGCTACTTGTCGCCGCTGAACACGGTGAGTTCGCCGCCCGGCATGGACACGATCTTCCGCGCGCCGGGCCCGGCAAGCGTCCACGCCTCGAACTCCTCGTCCGGCGGCACCGAGATCTTCGTACCGTCGGCCAGCGTCATGGTCAGCGCGCCCGCATCGTCGACGACTGCCGCGATGATGCGCTTGCCGACCAGCCAGTTGAACACCGTGGAGTCGGTGATGGTGTCCGGCGAATACGTCACCGTGCCCCGGTTGCCGGACACCGTGAAATCGGACTCGACTCGCACCTCGACCCCACCGTCGGTGCGCACGACCAGCGCGAATTCGCCCGTCGCTTCCGCGATGAACTGCCCAGCAACGCCCAAGTCCATAGTCATCTCCTACCAGCCTTTGGGCACCGGATACGATCCGTCCGGATTTCTGGGAATGTGGGTGTCCGCCCTGGAGCCCGGCTTGCCGTCCAAATTTATCGGCTGGCCGTGCTTGTTGTAGAACCGGACATATCCATACGGGTACCGAGGCGTCGGATCCATGATGCGGACCATGTCGGCGTTTCCTTGGGCGCCGGGGCGCTGCCACACGACGCCCTTGCCGTTGTCGGCCGTGCGTTTGGTCCATCCCTCCTTGACGCCGGGTGGCAGCTCCTCCTGCCCCTGCTGGTCCCCGTCCTTGTCCTTCTTCTCGTCCTTGTCCTTGCCCTCGTCCTTCTCCTTCTCCTCGGTCCGCTCCTTGTCCTTCTCCTGGTTCTCGGGCCCCTTGTCGTCCTTGTCGCCCTTGTTCGTCTCGGAGTCCGTGCTGGACTTCGTGGGATCCTCCAGGGTCTTCTTGAGGGCGTTGTTCGGCCGCCCCTCGATCGCCCTGGCTTTGACCTCGGCCACGCCTTGATCGACGCTGTCGATGGTGGGCGTGCCTTTGGTGGTCGACTGCTTCTTGCCGTCGGCGCTGTTGCCGTCGCCTTTGTTCGTTGCTGGGGTTTTCCCGGTGGTGTTGGGTGTTTTCGGTTTGGGTGTCATGGTCGGTTCACCCGAGGAGTTTGGCGAGGTTGGTGAGGCTGGTGATCAGGGCGGTGACGTAGGTGAGGATGCGGCCGGCCCATTTGACGACGGCGGCGGCGATTTGTGAGGCGATGACGGGGATGGTGACGACGAAGATCGCTTCGGCGGCCCAGACGATGACGCGGGCGACCAGGTCGGCGATAAGGTCGCGGACGATGTCCCTGGTGAGCTGGACCAGGCCGCCGGCGCCTTCGGTGGCCGATTGCATGGCGGTGCAGATGGCGGACAGGCCGTTGATGGCCTCGACGTTGTGCTCCATCAGGTTGTGGTAGGCGTCCGCCGCTTCGCCCTGCCAGGCTTTGAGGTCGTTGTCGACGGCGTTCTTGAGCTCGTCGGCGATCGAGGCGAACTCGCCGGCCATGTTCGCCCAGGTCTGGGCGTGGGATTGCACCACGTCCGGTTTGCCGGTCAGCTCGTCCAGCATCTCGCGCAGCGGGTCGAAGTACTCGATCGCCCAGCCGAGCCCGTTGGCCAGCAGCGCGCTGATCGGATCCATCACCGTGGCGGCCACGTCCACCCCGAGCGAGGCACCCGCCAGCACGTCGTCGACCCAGCCTTCCGACTTGATCGCCTGCACCAAGCCCTCGACCCCGTCGGCCAGGGTGGACCCGGTCCACGGCTTGCGCGTGGACTCGACCGGAGCGATCAGTGAGGTGTCGGTCATCGCACCCCGCTTTCGATGGCTTGGAAGGTGCCGCGATGCTGTTCCTCCATGCGCTCGTAGACCTTCGCGGCATCCCGCAACGTGTCAGCGACCAGCTGCAGGTTCTCCTCCACGTAGGCGATCACGTCGTCGACCTTGACGTGCTTGCCCTCCAACACGTCCGCGATCCACCCGCACAACAACCCGTACGCCTCGTTGTCCTTGGCGATGTGACTGCTTGCGGCCTTGATCGCGCCGAACCGCTCCCGCAACGCGTCGATGTTGCCCGCGTGCTTGGTGATGTCCTCCACCGGAGCGTGATACCCCTGATGCCCCACGACACCTCCCGGCCGTCACTCGAACTTGAACTCGAACGGCTCCTCGTCGTCGTCCTCGTCCACCCGATTTGGACGCCGTGGAGCACTCGACGGTTTCACAGTGGATGCGGGCGCGGACGGCGGCGAAGCACCCGCCGGGCCAGCCGACCCCGGCAGACCAGACGACATCGACACCCCAGGCGACGGTGTCGGCGGAGGCGGGGCAGCAGGCGTGGTCTTGGTCACCGTCTCGGACACATCGTCGGCGAGCAGATGCTTGCCCACCGAGGCCGCAATCGCCCGCCCTGCCGCCGACTCGGTGCCGATCGTCTCCTCGACGATCTCCCGCGACCGCTCCGCCAACCGGGCCTTGGCACGGCGAACGGTGTCCATGATCGCCTGCGCGATCACATCCGGCGGAAGCCCCTGAATCCTCGACGTCAGCTGCAAACCGATCAACGACCCAGTCGAGTCGACGGTCACCTTCGCCAGCCCACGCGGATCAGCCACCGTCTCCTGCAACTGCTGCAAGCGATCACTCATCGCCTTGGTGTTGGCGGCCAGCTGGTCGATCCGGCCCTTCCACGCCGCCAAGCGCTCCCGGGCGCCCTCCGGATCAAGCACCGAACCATCCATGGAGATATGCCCCTTTCGTCCCGGCGGCAACCTAGCAACCCTCCGGCCACCGTCAACATCACCCACCACAAGTTGATCACGTTGCCAGGACGACATCACATACTCGGCGCAGCCACCGCCCCACAGGCCGGCCCCTATGCGGCCGCCTGGCCCTGCGCCGTTGCGGGCCGTCGCCCGGGTACACTGGCTGAGGCAGTTGGCGGTTGCGCCACCGGCAGGGGCGGATGCCTTCCGGGACCCGGTGGCAGGCCGCTCCCGCGGACCCGGTAACGTGTACCGCGCAACCGAACAGGCGCCCGTAGCTCAACGGATAGAGCATCTGACTACGGATCAGAAGGTTGGGGGTTCGAATCCCTCCGGGCGCGCCAAAACCCCAGGTCAGGGGAATGATCATTGATCACCCGCGCTTCCGATCAAGATCATCACCCCACTTTACCCCCAGTTTTCCCGGCGTCGTCGCCGTCTATCACTGCAAGTAGCTCCGCCGCTCTGGGACTTGCTTCGCCACGGCCGAAGTAGGTGTCTTGAGTGATGCTGATCCGCTTGTGGCCCAGCTGGTCGGCGATCTCTCGCACCGTCAGCCCGCCATCGTTGAGCAAGGTCGCTGCGGTCTTGCGGAACGTGTGCGTGGTAACCCAGTCAAACCCCAGCGGATCCAGCGCGTCACGGATGTCCGAATTGGTGTTGGAACGGTCACGCAACTTCCCCATCTGCGAAGGGAAGATAACGTTCCAGGGGTTCTCCAGCGGTTCGTGAGCTCTCAGTAGTTCGATCAACCACGGCGGCAGGTGAACACGTCGCCAGCCGGACGCTGTCTTCGGCTTCGGCTTCAGAAACAGACCCTCGCGTTTCGTGCGAACCACCGTGGCACGGATCTCGACGGTAGCGTTGGCAAGATCGAGCGCGTCCTCAGTGACGGCCAGTGTCTCCCCAATGCGCATACCCGTTCCGAGCATGAAGTCCACGATGATCGGCACGCCCCGATCAACCGCGCGCTGGTCTTGCCGCAACCCAGCTCGCAACCGACGAACTTCGGTCAGAGTCAAAGCACGAGCATCCTTGTGTTCGATCGTGATCGGCGAGACCTCACGCAATGTCTGACGGCTACGACCGTGGCCGGATGTTCAACACAGCTCTACTCGCGTGCACGCTGGCCGACCAAGATGACGTTGAGCAAGCAGCTTCGACGGGGGCACTGGCGGTACAGATGGCCGGGCAAGTGCGATCGGTCCGAACAACGGCGT
>NZ_PKFA01000008.1:0-7469 GCF_002919275.1 Thermocrispum sp.
CGGGGCGCAGCAGGCGGTCACTGCCGTTCCACAGGTCCCAGCGCTGAGCGGGACCCAATGCTGGGCAGAACCCGGTGCTGAGCGGAACCCGGTGCTGAGCGGAACCCGGTGCTGAGCGGAACCCGGTGCTGAGCAGAATCCAGCGCTGAGCAGAACCCAGCGCTGAGCAGAACCCAGCGCTGAGCGGAACCCAGTGCCGAGCAGAATTCAGCGTTGGCCAGGACTCACGGCTGGGCACGACTCTGTACTAGGCCGGACTCACCGCTCGGCACCGCAGACACCGGCCTGCAGCACCGAGCGGGCCGTATCGTCCGGCCGACGGGACCCGGGGTCACCAACTTCTTGGCGCAGCCGGGTGGATTTGCCCGCGCCAGGCGGACCGATCAGCAGCAGCCCTGGCCGGACCGAGCGCACCACAGAAGCATCCCTGGTGTGTGGGACGACCTGACCGCGCCGCGGGGCCGTCGGCTTACTGGTCGAGCAGAATCGCGCAGCGGATCAGTCCGATGTGCGAGTACGCCTGGGGGTGGTTGCCCAGCGACCGCTCGGCGATCGGGTCGTACTGCTCGGGCAGCAGACCGGTCGGACCCGCGCAGTCGACGATCTGCTGGAACAGCTCCTCCGCCTCGGTGCGGCGCCCGGTGAGCAGGTACGCCTCCACCATCCATGCCGCGCACAGGTGGAAGCCGCCCTCGTTGCCGGGCAGGCCGTCGTCCCGCCGGTACCGGTACACCGTGGAGCCGCTGCGCAGCTCGCTCTCGATCGCCGTCACGGTCGACTGGAACCGCTCGTCCGACGGGTCGAGCAGCCCGGAGAGCCCGACGAACAACGAGGCGGCGTCGAGGTCGGTGCCGTCGTAGGCGGTGGTGAACGCCTGCACCTCGTCGTTCCATCCGTGTTCGAGCACATCGGCCGCGATGACGTCGCGCAGCTTGGGCCACGCCACCGGCAGTTCCCGGTTGTAGCGCTCGGCCAGCCGGACCGCGCGGTCCATGGTGACCCAGCACATCACCCGCGAGTAGACCCGATGCCGTGGGACGTGCCGCTCCTCCCAGATGCCGTGGTCCGGCTCCCGCCAGCGGCGCTTCACCGCCTCCGCCATGGCCCGCACCAGCTGCCAGTCCTCGTCGCGCAGCTCGCCGCGGACCTCGGCCAGGTCGGCGATCAGCTCCACGACCGGGCCGAACACGTCCAGCTGGACCTGGTGGTTGGCCAGGTTGCCGACGCGCACCGGGCGCGACCCCGCGTACCCGGGCAGCGAGTCGATGACCGCCTCGGCGCCCAGCTGCTGCCCGGAGACGGTGTACAGCGGGTGCAGCCGCTCAGGGCCCGCCAGCTGGCTCAGCACACCGTGCAACCACCGCAAATACCCTTCGGCCTCCTCGGTCGAACCGAGGGAGACCAGCGCGCGCACCGTCATGGCGGCGTCCCGGATCCAGCAATAGCGGTAGTCCCAGTTGCGGACGCCGCCGATCTCCTCGGGCAGCGACGTGGTCGCCGCCGCCAGCACACCACCGGTCTCGGCGTCGCACAGGCCGCGCAGGGTCAGCGCGGACCGGCGCACCAGCTCGGTTTCCACGCCGGGCAGCTTCAGCCCGGCCGCCCACTTGCTCCAGTACTCGCCCGCCCGCGTGCGCCGGTCGATTTCCGGCAGCTCGTGCGGGCTCAAGTCGGTGGTGCCGCAGCGCAGCTCGAGCACGATCGGCTCGTCCGGCTTCGGCCGCACCACGGCCTTCGCCGTGTCGTGCAGGCCGTCCGAGGTGATTTCCCAGGTCACGCCGGGGGCGCGCAGCACGAACGGCTCCGAGGTGCCCAGCACGCGCAGACCCTCCTGCTCGGCCACCAACCGCACCGGGACGCCGCCGAACTCCGGCCGCGGCGCGAACGTGATGCTCGCTTCGGTGTCACCGGAGATGACCCGCACCAGATCGGTTCGGTGCTTGGCCGACTCCGGCTCCAGGTAGTCGGTCACCAGCAGGCGCGACCAGCGTGTCTCCACCGTCATGGTGTTGGGCAGGTAGCGCTGGCCGAGCGGCAGGCCGTTACGGGTGGGCTTGATGCTGAAATGCCCGGCGCTGGGTCCGCCCAGCAGATCGGCGAACACCGCGGGCGCGTCCGGACCCGGGTGGCACAACCAGGTCAGCCGGGCGTCCGGTGTCACCAGCGCCACCGAGCTCTCGTTGGCCAGCATGGTCAGCCGCTCGATCGGCGGTGCCTGCTCCCCGTACAGCCAGTTGCGTCGCTCCTCCAGCACGAACGCCAGCACCGTCGCGACGTCCTCGGTGTCGCGAATCCGGTACTGCGCGAGCGTTTCGCCCTCGCCGACCTTGATGCCCACGTCCGGGCCGGAGAGCCGGGCGAACGCCTTCTCGTCCGTGACGTCGTCACCGAGGAACATGGCCGCGGTGGCGCCTGCCTGGTGCCGGACGACGTCCAGCGCGTGGCCCTTGTCGGTGGCCACGACGGCCAGCTCGACCACCGCCTTGCCGTCGGTGACCGTGATGCCCTCCCATGTGGCCGGTCCTTGGTGCACGGCGTCCAGCACGCGCGCGGCGTCTTCCTGCGACGCCTTCCGCACGTGGACGGCGATGCTCGCCGGCTTGACCTCCAGCGAAACGCCGGGAACGCCGTCGACCAGGCGGTTCAGCTCTTCTTCCAGCCTGCGGTGCAGCGCCTTGGCCTTGGGGTCGATCTCGTGCACGAAGCCGATGTCGAACTCCGACCCGTGCGAGCCGACCAGGTGCACTTCCGCGGGTAGCCGGGAGAGCGTAGCCAGGTCACGCAGCGCACGCCCGGAGATCACCGCGGTGGTGGTCTCGTGCAACGCGGCGAGCGAACGCAGCGCGCCGACCGATTCCGGTCGCGGGCGCGCGTTGTCCGGGTTCTCCACGATCGGCGCGAGGGTCCCGTCGTAATCGCAGGCCACCAGCAGCCGTGGCGTGCGTGCGATGTGCACGATCGCCCTGCGCAGTTCGGCGGGTAGGGACTCGGCGGTCAACGCCCCTCCAGGAAGGTTTTCACGGAGTTGAATGTGCCGGGCTACGGCACAATAACTCCCGCGTTTTGTCAGCCGTCCAGCGCGTCAAGGAACGACCGGGCCCAGCGGTCCACGTCGTGCGTCAGCACCTGCCGGCGCAGCGCCCGCATGCGCCTGCGTCCTTCCGCCGGGTCCACGTTGATCGCCGCGAGCAACGTTCGCTTCACGCCGTCGAGGTCGTGCGGGTTGACCAGAAAAGCGCTGGTCAGCTCGGCTGCCGCGCCCGCGAACTCGCTGAGCACCAGCGCACCGGTCTGGTCGTGCTTGCACGCCACGTACTCCTTGCACACCAGGTTCATGCCGTCGCGCAGCGGCGTGACCACCATGACGTCGGCGGCCCGGTAAAACGCGGCGAGTTCGGCTCGCCCGACCGACTGATGCAAATAATGCACGACCGGGTGACCGACCCTGGCGAATTCGCCGTTGATTCGGCTGACCAACCGCTCGATGTCGCCGCGCATGCGCTGGTAGTGCTCGACGCGCTCCCTGCTGGGCGTGGCCAGCTGCACGAAGGTCACCTCCGCCGGATCGATGGCGCCTTCCCGCAGCAGCTCGTGCAGCGCCTTCAGGCGCAGATCGATGCCCTTGGTGTAGTCGAGCCGGTCGACGCCGAGCAGCATCGTCTTGGGGTTGCCGAGCGAAGCGCGGACCTCGGCGGCACGCTTGGCGACTTCCGCGGTGCGTGCCAGCGCGTCCAGCCCCGCGGAGTCGATCGAGATCGGGAAGGCGCCGACCCGCACGGTGCGGTCACCCACCCGCACGATGCCGGAGCGGGAGCGCACTCCGACCGAGCCACGGCTGGACTCCAGCCCGATCAGCTGGCCGGCCAGCCACAGGAAGTTCTGCGCCCCACCCGGCCGGTGGAAGCCGACCAGGTCCGCGCCGAGCAGGCCGCGGACGATCTCCGCCCGCCACGGCAGCTGCATGAACAGCTCCACCGGCGGGAACGGGATGTGCAGGAAGAAGCCGATGCGCAGATCCGGCCGGAGCTCGCGCAGGATCGAGGGGACCAACTGCAGCTGGTAGTCCTGCACCCAGACGGTCGCGCCCTGCGCGGCCACCTTCGCGCTCGCTTCCGCGAAACGCTGGTTGACCCGCACGTAGGCGTCCCACCACCGGCGTTCGAACACCGGGGGCTGCACCACGTCGTGGTACAGCGGCCAGAGCGTGGCGTTCGAGAAACCTTCGTAGTAGTCCCGGACTTCGGCGCTGCTGAGCGACACCGGATGCAGTACCAAGCCCTCGTCGGTGAACTCGTCGACCTCGATGTCGGGCACCCCGGGCCAGCCGACCCACGCCCCCTTCCGGCTGCGCAGGAACGGCTCGAGGGCCGCTACCAGACCGCCCGGGCTCTGCGTCCAGCGCTGGCTGCCGTCCGCAGCTCGGTCCAGGTCCACCGGCAATCTGTTGGCCACCACGACGAAATCGGGGTCGCTCATGTGGTTCAGCCTACTGTGCGAACCCTGTGAGCAGGCTCTCGATCTTGTGGCGTCCGGGTGGTCTTGCTGCGCCGGAGGGGCGAGCACGGACCGTGATTCCCGCAGCGGGCCGTGGCAGGTCGCGCAACGGAGCCGGGCCCGCGGGCAGGCCGAGGGGCCCGGGGCAGTGCTCGGCGCACCGTGGGGCACAGCTTTGCGCACCGTGGGGTAGAGCTCTGCGTGCCGTCCGGCACTGGCCCCGTGCTGGGCCGCGTCGGGCCGGTGGCGGGACGAGCGCATCGGGCTCGCCGCCGCCGGTGGCAGCTCGCCGCACGGGACCTGCCGGTCGGCGGTGTCGCTGCGGGCCTGGTTCACGCGGAGGCGCAGCGGGCTGGCCGGTCGGCGTGCCCCATCACTCCCGCAGGGCCCTTCAGGCGGTACGAGACAGCCGGGGTGCGCGGCGTCAGCGAGCAGGCGAGTCTGCCCGTGCCCTGCTGCGGACGGCGGCACGGTGGCCCTGGTGCAGGCGGTGGCTCGGTGGCCCTGGTGCAGGCGGTGGCTCGGTGGCCCTGGTGCAGGCAGCGGCTCGGCGGCCCTATTGGAGGCGGCGGCGAGACGGCCGTAGCGGACCGGCCATCCGCGGGCCGGCCAGCTTCCGCTCCAGGCGGCCGAGCTGGGTCCGCACCGGCTGGGCCAGGTACTCGCCGAACACCACACCGGCGGCCAGGGCCAGGCCCACGGCGAACGCCTGCATCAGCGTGCTGAACTGGCCGACCGGCTCCACTCCCGCCTCGTACAGGCCGCGGAAGGCCAGCAGCCCGGGCAGCAGCGGGGTGATGCCGGAGACCGCCACCACCAGCGGGGTGACCCGCAGCCGCCGGGACAGCACGCCGCCGCAGAACCCCAGCAGCACGGCGGCGACCGCGGTGGCGGCGATCTTGTCCGCGTGCGCCAGCCGCAGGACGCTGTAGACGGTGGTGCCGACACCACCGGCGATGGCGGCCAGCAGCAGGGCGCGCAGGCGCGCGTAGCTGGCCAGCGCGAAGAAGCCCGCGGCGGCCGCCCCGGCGATGATCTCCACCGGGAGGCTGATCGCGCTCGGCCCGGGCAGTGCCGGGAGCGGGGCCCGCGGGAAGCCCAGCGTGATGGCCAGCTGCAGGCCGATCACCACACCGGTGACCAGCCCGGTGGTCATCATGATCACTTCCATCGTCCGGCCTGCCGCGGTGACGTTGTAGCCGGTGACGGCGTCGTGCACGGCCGAGACGGTGTGCAGGCCGGACAGCAACACGGTGATCGCCGCGGCCGCGACCAGGCTCGGTGATTCGAACGGCAGGTCGCTGCTGAGGGCCAGCACCGCGAACAGTGTGGCGATCAGCCCGCCGACGACCTGCTGGAAGAACAGCGGCAGGGCACGCTTGTTGAGCACCCGGCCGATCCGGTCGATCAACGAGCTGACCACGAAGGCCAGCGTGGCGGTCAGCGGACCGCCACCCATCAGGACGGTGATCGACGCGGCCATGGCACCGAGCGCGAGCGTGGCGACCCACCGCGGATAGGGGTGCGGGGCGTTGCTGATCCGGTTGATCTCGGCGGCGGCGGTGTGCAGGTCGGTCCGGCCGCGGGTGATCTTGGTGACGAGGTCCTCGGTTTCGCTCAGCCGCGTGTAGTCCATGCTGCGGCTGCGCACGACGCGCACGGCCGTGACGGGAGAAGCTTCCGAACCGCGGTGGCAGGTGACGGTGATGGACGTGCCGACGACGTTGACTTCGCACTGCGGGAGGCCGAAGGCGTCGGTGACCGCCAGGATGGTGGCGGTGACGTCGGCGGCACCGGCGCCGGTGGCCATCTGCACTTCACCGATCCGCAGCGCGGTGTCCAGTGCGAAATGGATCGACCCCTCGTCGAGCAGCTTCGGCCCGATCGGCCGGGGCGGAGCAGGCTGTTCCGGTACGCGTACCCGATGCTGCCTCGCCAAGAGTTTCACGTCGTCCACCTCCCACGTCGTCCCGCGCTCTTGTGCGCCGTCCCGCGAGTCCATCGGCGCCGTATGCGCAACCGTTGCACGCTTGATCCGTAACGTCGGTCACGATTTCTTGCACCGCCGAACCGGGGCGGTCGTGACGTCCCGCGCGGCCGGCCGAATGGCCTCTGAACAGCCGTTTTGCCGCCGGATGCGCCCAGTGCCGATCCGGCCGGGTACCCGGCGGATCGAGCGTCGATCAACCCTCCGGTTCCAGTCTGACCGGCCTGGGCGATCTCGCCAGTCGAGCCGAGGCTGCGGGCGCCGGGTCAGCGACGCCGCGGAGGCACGGTCAGCGGCGCCGCGACCCGGTACCCGGCCCGGCCACGTCGGCCCGGTGGACTCCTGACCGGGGCAGGTGTGCCGGTGCCGGTCGGCACGAAGGAGCGGAGCTGGTGCTCGGTCCGTGCACCGGCCGGCGGGGTAGACGGGGGCTTGCCTGCCGGGCCGGATCGTCGCCGCATACGATGGACGTGGCCACCCGGCCAGCTGCCGACATAGCTCAGTTGGTAGAGCAGCTGTCTTGTAAACAGCAGGTCAGGGGTTCGAGTCCCCTTGTCGGCTCCGATCGTGCTCCTTGCGGCATCACGCCCGGCCGGAGGCGCCGTCCGAGGCGGGCGCCCCGGTGAGTCGTTCCCCTGGCGCAGCCCGGCGTGATTTCCGTGCCGCTGCGTATCCGGAATCGCCCCACAGTCCTGCTCGTCTGACCGTCCGGCGGTCTGCTGGTGCGGTCACGGGTTTCCCGGGGCCGGTCCCGGCGAGCGCGAGAGACACGTCACCCTCGGCCACGACACCACCTACGAGCGCGGCCGGTCCCGGCGAGCGCGGGCGGCGCGGCAGCCCGGCCTGCCGACCGAGGTTCATCGAGGGTTGCGCCCGTCGTGGGGAAGTCGGTGACGATCAGGCTCGACACCGGGTTCACCGATCCGCACGTGCTCCGTGAGGGCGTCCGGCAGCTGCTCGGGAAAGCGGACTCCTGGAGGTTCTCCTT
>NZ_PKFA01000004.1:0-7432 GCF_002919275.1 Thermocrispum sp.
ACGCCGTTGTTCGGACCGATCGCACTTGCCCGGCCATCTGTACCGCCAGTGCCCCCGTCGAAGCTGCTTGCTCAACGTCATCTTGGTCGGGCTGCCAGCGCAGCGGTTCCGGGGCGCCGGGTACGTCGAACACGGTCTTCGACAGCGCCTTGCAGGCTTCTTCGCGCCACCGGAACGTCAACGCCTCGTAGAACTCGTCCAGCCGCGTAGTCAGCGCCTTCGAGTATTCGTCGGCCGTGAGGTATGTGGCCATGTCCACCCCCTTCTCCCGCCCCCAAGCAACCCGACCCTAACCGAGCACCGGAATTTTCGAGGAGTTTTCGCGAATTCTGCGAAATTCGCCCGGCCGGTACATCGACACATTTCTCTCGGTCCGTGCGTCGAGTTTGCGCACGTCGGAGGGGTGACATTTGCTTCGCGGCGGCACGGCCGTCCCGCGTCAGTCGGCGTCTTCGTTCGCGCGTTTTCGCGTCAGTCGATAGGTCAGCACGGCGAGCACGACACCGATGATCACGCCGAAGGAATTCATCGCCCAGTCGTTGGTGTCGCACGAGCGGCCGATCGCAGGAATCAGAGCCTGCACCGCTTCGATGGCCGCCGACAGGCCGATGCCCGCGGCGAGGACACGTCCGGGGCGCCGCGCCGCGAGCGCGGTGAAGTACGCGGGCGGAATGAACAACGCGACGTTGGCCAGAAGCTCGACGCTGCCCAGGGCCGGCCACGAGAACTGCACCGCGCACACCTGATCCAGGCGGCGGGACTCCGGGATCAGCGTCAATGCGACCACGGGCACCAGCGACAGTCCGGCGAGGATCCACAAGACAACGGCGCGGTGGCGCGCCAGGTAGCCGAGCAGGACACACACCAGCGCGACAAGAACCAGCGCCACCGGGACGAGTGCCGCGTTGTCCAGGAGAAAGTTCGTGATCATAGGTGCGGGCAGCCTAGCTCGTCCGGCGCCGCCGAGCTCGCCGTCAACGAGCGGTCGTGCGCTGTTCGATCCCAACCTCGGTTCGACGAAGGCTACTGAGCGCGGACAGCGCCACTGTGGCGTGGCACGATGCGTGTGTGGACACTTCTCGAGCCGTTGAACTGTGCTTGTCGGCCCACCGACGAGTGTTGAAGACGTTGGCCGATCTCGACGACGACACGGTCCGTCAGCCGAGCCTGCTGCCTGACTGGACGGTCGGGCACGTGGTCACTCACCTGGCACGCAACGCGGACGGACATGCGCGGCGACTCGAAGCGGCGCTGCGCGGTGAGGACGTGAAGCGCTATCCGGGTGGCGAGGCTCAGCGCGAGCGCGAGATCGAAGAAGGCCACGCACGCCCGGCGCAGGTGATGGTCGAAGACCTGCGGACTTCGCAGGAAAGGCTCGAGGACGTGTGGAGACGGTGCGCGGAGCGCGGGTGGACGTTCGATGTGCCGGACCGCGACGACGATTGGCCGCTGCCCGACAGTCCGAAGCGTCGGCTACGGGAGACGGAGCTCCACCACTCGGACATGGGGCTGGGCTACACCCCGCAGGACTGGCCGGCGGAGTACGTGGCGTGGGAGTTGGCGACGCAATTGCGCGCATTGCCCGGGAGACTGCAGCCAGGGGACGACCTGCGTCTGCTCACCGGGTTGACCGGCCGTGCGCCGTGGCCCAGCACGCTTGAGCTCGGCCCATGGTGAGTTCGAGCCTGGTCGGCTCGGTGCGGAGGCGGGCAGCGCGGGCGGCGTTCGCGAGTCTGGGGCGCGCCTATCGCTGGTGGGCGCTGCGCCGCCGAGTCACGGATCCTTCGCGGGTGGCCGCCATCGCGCTGAAGCAGATCAGGTCCTCGCGCTACTGCCTCGTCGTGACGGAGTCCGACAGGGGACCGACGGCTCGAGTCGTCGAACCTTTTCCGCCGGCAGCGGACGGCACGATCAGGTTCGGAACGGACCCGTCGTCACGCAAAGCACGGGATGTTCTCCGCTCAGGGCGATGCCTGCTGGTGTATCAGGACGACCGGCGACGCAGCTGCGTCACGGTCGACTGCGCGGCGACACTGGAGGACTGGCCCGAATCCGGGTCTCCCCGTTTCAAGGCCATGTGGACGGCGTTCTGGCCCAGTGGCCCGACTCCGCAGAATTACGTCGTGGTGGCCTGCAAGCCGCGGTTCATGGAGATTTGGCACGGGACTGCCGTCGTCGCCCCGGAGCCGTTCGGCAGGCGGTCGTTCCAACTCCGCCGTGTTGGCGGGAGCTGGATAGCGGACGAAGGCGACGACGGGCCGCAACAGCAGTCCTCATCGTGCAAACCTTGTTGACCATAGGTTCGCAGTCGCATCGCTGAGCACGCGTGCGTCGAACCGGCCCGTAGCGTCGATCGTGTCGTCGGCAGATGCCACGTCAGATGTCGGCGGGGCCGAATCACGGCGGATGCGATCGGAGTGCTGATGGCTACTGGGAACATTGCCAAACGAGTGGGTGGCCTCGCGGCTGCAGGTGCCGTGGCGTTTGGTGGTTTGGTTGCCGGCGCCACGCCTGCCCTGGCCGATGGGCCGGGGCCGGGCATCAACCGCGTGTGCCTCTTCGTCGATTTCGACGTCACCGTGAAGTGGACGTTCGACGGTCTCCAACCCCGCTGGGCTCATTTCCCCGCCTCGTTGCCGTTCGAGAATCAGTGCGTCGACGTGAACTGGGTCGACAAGCCAGGAACGATCACGGTGCACCAAGGCGACGAGAACGGTGCGGAGTTCGGCCGCGCCGAGGACTACGATCCGGCCGAAGGTGCGACCATCGTCATCTACGGCGACGAGGACAACCCGCAGGCGCACATTCACACGTAGTCGGCACCGCTCGCGGGCTCGCCTACTTTCCGGCGAGTTCGGCGACGACGGGTGCCAGTGCCTCGGCGGCCAGGGAGCCGATGACGAAGTAGGTGAAGCCGTACTCCGCGCGCCTGCGCAGGATCTCCTCGCCGGCTGCTGCCGGATCGACCGGCAGGGCGAGCAGAGAGTCGGCCGCGTGCAAGGCCGCGGGGTCGGTGTCGGGTCCGGTCATGAACGGCTCGACGACATCCCCGACGACCGGCACGTGCAGCGCCAGTTCGACGTCCGCGCCGGAAAAGCTCGCCGCGAGTTCGCCCACCACCGCCCGGGAGTCCGCGGGCAAGCCGACGATGGTGACGATGTCGGCCAGCTCGGCGGCCACCGCCCTGGCCTTCGGTCCACGAACTGCCATCGCCACCGGCGTGCGGACGTTCTCGCCGTCGAGCTCCCGCAGGGACCTGACCGCTTCGCGGACGTCGTCCACGCGCTGACGCGGGGGTGCCGCATCATCGCCGAGTTCACGCAGCTCGTCCTCGATTCCCGGTCGGCCGGTACCGATGCCGAACTCGAAGCGCCCGTCGGTGAGCAGGGACAACGAATGCGCTTCCCACGCCACGCTCCACGGAGGCCGATACGGCGAGGCGTAGACCCACGTCCCGACGTGCATGTCGGTGAGGGTGGCGGCGACCGCCAACGTGGGCCCTGGTGCCGGCAGCATGCGGATGTCCGGCATCAGCAGCGTGGAGAATCCGATGTCGGCCATTCGCCGCACGTCGTCCCGCCACGCGCGGATGTCCGTCCTCGGTGGCGTGACCACCCCGAAGCGAAGCGGCCGGTTCGCGTTCCGGTCATGCATCGGCGCTGTCCTCTCTGTCCGTTCGCAGAAGTAGACCCGTGTGCGCGGCAAAACTCGTCGGTCAGGCACCGGGGAATCGGGCGCAGTTGGTGAATCACGCACCGCTGCGCCGGCTGCAGGACCGGTGCCCACAGTCTTGCGCAACGCCTGCAAACCCTGGCGCAACGCCCACCTCGCCATTCGGCGTAACCCGCGCGACGCGCGTTGACCAGGGATAACAGCATCCGTAGCTTTCCGGTCTCGAATTGATAACGCCGATCCGCAGGAGTGAGTCAAGATCATGCGCAAGACGTTCGCCGCGGCATCCGCGGTCGCCCTGATCGCCACCGCGGCGGGAGTGTCCGTGGCGTCCGGGGAGCCCGAGGCCGCCGGCGAGGCTGCTCAGAAGTGCGCCAACCCGACGCAGACGTGGTCCACCAGCGATGGTGGTGGACCCGTGAGTGCCGACGGAGAGGGCGACGGCAAGGACTACTACGGCAGCCCGAACCTGTGGAACGACAACGGCTCGGTGTCCCAGAGCATGGGCGTGTGCTCGTTCGACTCCTGGTACGTCGACGCCACCGCCAGCGACTCCGGTGACGGTGCGGTGTTGAGCTACCCGAACATGCACAAGGACTGGCACGACTGGAACAGCGGGTCGGAGCCCAGCCTCGACAGCTTCGAGCGCATTCCCACGCAGTTCGCGCACGAAGCCCCGGAGTCGGGCACGTGGAACTTCGCCTACGACGTGTGGATCAACGGGGTGGGCAACGGTCCCGGCACCACCGAGCTGATGATCTGGACCGAGTACAACGGGCAACGGCCCGCCGGTGAGCTGCAGAAGACGGTCACCGTCGATGGCGCCGAGTGGGAGCTGTGGGCGAACGAGAACAACGAGATCGTCTCGTTCGTGGCGAAGTCGCCGCAGACCTCGGGTGAGCTGGACATCAAGGCGTTCACCGACCATCTCACCGAGGCGGGCATGCTCAAGTCCGACTCCACCCTCGGCCAGGTCGGCTACGGCGTGGAGATCGTCGACACCGCGGGACAGAAGCAGCGGTTCGACGTCACCGACTTCCAGGTCGACGCCTACTGACCGCAGGGAGAGACGAGCCCGGTGACCGACGGATGGGCGGTCACCGGGCTCGTCGCGTCCAGCTTCTCGTCGCGCTCCCGCACGGCGGATCGCCGAGCCTGACTCGTGCCGCTGTGGCACGATGCCAACGGTTCCGGCGTAGATGGGAGGAGCCGATGAGTCACCCGGTCGAGCAGCCCGTTCGCGGCCATCGCCTGGCTCGGATGATCGGGCGCGACCCGCACCAGGAGCACCGGGTGGCCACTCCACTGGAGCTGCTGTTCGACCTGGTGTTCGTGGTCGCGTTCTCGCAGGCCGGAAGCCAGATGGCGCATCTGCTGGCAGAAGGCCGCACGGCCGCCGCGCTGGCCGGGTTCGGGTTCGCCACGTTCGCCATCTGCTGGGCGTGGATCAACTACTCGTGGCTGGCGTCCGCGTACGACAACGACGACCTCTTCTTCCGCGCCGCCACGTTGATCGTGATGGTCGGCGCGCTCATCCTCGCGCTGGGGCTGCCCGAGGCGTTCCGGTCGATCGACGAGGGCCAGCACCTGGACAACCGGGTGGTCGTCGCCGGCTACATCGTGATGAGGGTGGCGAGCCTGGCGCTGTGGCTGCGCGCCGCCGCCCACGACGAGTACCGCAGGCGGACGTGCCTGACCTACGCCGCCGCGATCGGGATCGCCCAGGCCGGGTGGGTCGTCGTGCTGGTGATCAACCCGCCGCTGGACGCGTTGTGGCTGCCGTACCTCGTGCTGGTGGCGATCGAGCTGGCCGGGCCGATGACGGCCGAACGGCAGGGCCGTCCGACCCCGTGGCATCCGCATCACATCGCGGAGCGGTACGGCCTGCTGGTCATCATCACGCTCGGCGAGGTCGTGCTCGGCACGATCACCGCGATCTCCGCGGTGGTTCAGACGCAGGGCTGGTCGACCGAAGCTGTCCTGGTCGCCTGTGCGGGCACGGTGCTGGCGTTCGGGTTGTGGTGGGTGTACTTCACCCTGCCGTTCGCCGAGCTGCTCGAGCGCTACCGCGACCGGGCGTTCCGGTGGGGCTACCTGCACATCGTGATCTTCGGCGCGCTGGCCGCCACCGGTTCCGGGCTGCATGTCGCCGCCTACGTGATCGAGCGTGAGGCGCACGTCGACACCACCACCGCGGTGCTCGCCACGGTCATCCCGGTGCTGGTGTACCTGGTCGTGCTCTACTTGATCTACACGCTGCTGCTGGCCAAGGTCGACGGGTACCAGGCCGTGCTGTTCGCCGGAGCGATCGTCGCCCTCGTGCTCGCTGTGGTGGTCAGTACCGTCGGCGCGACGTTGGGGGTCTCGCTGCTGGTCACCGCCGTGTGTCCGATCGTGATCATCACCGGTTACGAGGTTCGTGCCCGGCGGATCGCCGCCAGTCAGGGCTGACTGTGGCGCGTGGCCCGTCGGCTCGACAGCATCGGGAGCTGTCGGTCGACGGCATGGGCCTCGGCATGGCCGATGAGGCCGGTGCAACCGCGACGGGTTGCGCCGCGTGTCCCTCAGCGGTACGGGGACTGAGGTCGAGCTCCGAACGAGTACGTCAGGAGCGGTCGAAGTCCGACGAACACGTCATGAGTGGTCGACCTCCCGCCGCACGAGCTCGGTGAAATCCTTGATGGCCGCGTCGGCGGCGGCGCGGTCACCGGTCAGCGCCATGTCGAACAGCACGCCGCGGCCCATCGCCAAGCACAACCTGGCCAGCCGCGCGGCGCGGTCGGGAGTGGTGATCCGCTCGAACGCCTGCGTGAAGCCGGACAGCCACGCGTCGGTCAGCACGGTGCGCAAGGTTTCCGCATACGGCTTGCGGTACATCGCGTGCGACGACAGCTCGTAGAACAACGGCGCGAACACCTCGGCCGTGTCGGCGATGTGACTCCAGTAGCGCGCGCCCGCCTCCATCGGGTCGGAGGCTTCGTCGACGAAGCGTTCGAGCGCTTGCCGTTCCGCTTCACACACGCGCTCGATCACCGCGGTGAGCAGCTGCTCGCGCGAGCCGAAGTGGTAGTTGAGCATCCGGTTGCTCGTGCCGACTCCCGCCGCCAGCGTGCGCATGCTGGTGTCCAGCACGCCGTGCTGCATGAACCAGGCGACGACCTTGTCGAGCAGCACCTCCCGCGGGTGCTCAGTCCGCTTGTCCGGCATCCTCGGCCGCCCGGGCGATGCCCTCCGCCTCCTGCGTCATGAACCGCCGGGCCTTGCTTCCGTAGAGCTTGCGGGCCAGCCAGGCCAGCGGGCCGGACCACGTCATGGTCAGCACGATCCGGGTGCCCTCCGGCGTTTCTTCCAGTCGGTGCGAAGCCGTCGAGCGCACGCCGGGTGCCGGGGACTCCCAGGTGAACAGCGTGGTCGGCTGCCACTCGGTGACCTGATAGACCGCCTTCGGCAAGCCGGGCTGTCGGACCTCGAACTTGGCGCCGACGCCGACAGGTCCGTCGGCGTGCAGGCGCGTGACCTTGTCGAATGTCGGCAGCAACGCCGGCCAGCTCTCGACGTCACTGAGCACCGGCCAGATGTCGTGCGCGCTCGCCTTGGTCGTACGAGCCACCTCGATCATGTAACGAATGATACATCGCCGGAGAGGTGGCTTGCCTCGGCCACGGTCGAGTGGCGCTCAGGCACATATCAGACGGCAAGGTGATCGGAGCAGGCGCGCAACTCGGCTTGCTCCACGCGGCTCGACTTCGCGGTCTACTGG
>NZ_PKFA01000072.1:0-6743 GCF_002919275.1 Thermocrispum sp.
GGCCGATACGGCCGTACTGTGCCGCACAGCCGGGACACGTGAACCGGTTTTCGGCAAAGACCGTGATCGGGCGACGGGGCGCCGACCGCGGCGGCCGGCGCCCCGGAACGAGGCGACAGGGGGAGCATGAGGGGCACCAGCGGGACGGTCACTGCGTGACCGGAACACCGCCGCTGCGCAGGATCTGCTCCAGCCGCGGCCCGACCTGGTCGTTCTCGCCGCCCGCTTCGATGGCGATCTTCTTGCCGTCGCGCCTGCGCACCACGTAGGACAGCACCGCGCCCGCCAGCACGCCGTCCTTGTCCGCCTTGTTGACCTTCAGTTCGGCAACCTCCGCCCAGGCGGCGTCCTTGACGAACACCCCCTTGGCGACCACCATGCCGCGTTCGAACAAGTAGGTCCGCTCCGTCCCGGTGAAGACGACATACAGGACGTACAGCGGTGCCGCGATCAGGATGCAGATCGCGACGCCCCGCAGCATCGGCATCCGCATGTGCAAGGCGTTCAGCGCTGCGATCACGCCGATCGCAGCAGCGAAGGCCACCACAGCCACCGTGATCAGCAGCAGCGGACTGGTGCCCTTGCGGTAGGCAAGCAGCGCACCCATGCCCTTCTGTGCCGCGCGCTGCGCGACCCGCTGCGGCACCTGCCCGGCCGCCGTCCTTCCCTGCTGGTTCATCACTGTCAACCTTTCCTCGGTCTTCTTGTCGGGCCGTGTCGCAGACGTGGACCGGCAGGGCCGTGGAAAGGCTGGGGCGCTACCCGGCGCCGATCTCGGCGGCGCCGGGACGATCGATGGACCACCCCGGACCGGGACGGGCTCGAGCGGACCGGTGACCACGGACGGCTCGACGCCCTCGCGCCGATCCGGCTAGGCACGCCGGACGCGGGCCGGGGAACGCCGCTGCCGCCCGTTCCTGCGGGACCAGCCGGCGGCCCGGACCGAGCGCGGCGGGTTGTAGACGCCCAGCACGCTGAACGAGTCCGCGCGCGCGGCGCGGCTGCTCACGAAGAAGGCGATGTCGCAGTTCGGCCTGAGCCTTCTGACCATGAAGTCCCGTGTGATGGCTTCCCGGAGTTCGGCGTCGCTGTGATCGCGGTACCGGTATTGCAAGGCCGCAAGGTCCCAGTCGACGATCGCTTGGCGATGGCCGGTGCAGCGGTCCGAAGGGCACCGGTACCGGTAGCGAACTTGAAAGCGCGGTGCCCGCAGTGGTCCGGCCACACGCCCGTCCGGGGCGGTCCTGCCGGCAGCACCGGCGACCTGTGCCCGCTGCCGGGGCATCCACCGCGGGTTCCGCGTGATCTCCAGGTCCTCGACACCGGCAACGGGAACGACCGCCAACGAGCGTGCGGCCGGGTTGGCCCGCACGTCGCGCAGCAGCTCGCACATGGTCCGGGTGAGGTGCGGGTCGATCAGGCTCCGGCGCCGCGACCAGCCGAGCACCCACGTCTCCCGGCGCATGGCGGCCAGGTTCGGCACCCAGCTTTCCGGCCGCCGGTCGGTACGCGACGGCTTGGCGTGCAGCAGCACGATCTCGTATTTGCGGAACCGGTCCTCGGCGGCAAGACCGCGGACATCGACCGGGCAGAGCCGGATCCAGGATTCTTCGGCCGGATCGTCCAACCGGAGCCCGGCCACGCAGACGACCTCGGAGTCGTGCGCCGTGGGCAGCGGCGCGGTTTTCGCCGTGATCAGCACCCGTATGCGCCGATACGACCCGTTCTCCGGTTTGGCGGGCGGAGCCGAGTCCGGATTCCACAGGGACAGCTGAACCTGGCGCATGACCGTTCCTCTCAGCGGACGTCACTGAGAGCATCAAATCGACTCCGCTCCGTCAACAATCCGCTGCCCGGGTGAATATCGCAACCGTTTCGGTGATAGCGCGGCCACAATGCCCGAATCGTCGTGCGTGGGAGCCCGATTGCCGCGGAACGCAACAAAGCGAATCGCGACGCAGTTCCACTGTCACGTGGCTCGGCGTTGGAGCACGACCACCGCGGTTTCGGTGTCGCGCAATGCCGCGTAATCGTCGAGTTTCGGTTCGTACTTCCGCCATTCGGCCCACAACCGCTCGCGTTCCTCTCCGGTGGCGGCGTACGCGTGAATCCTCCCACTGCCGCCCACCAGCTCGACCGTGGCGTCCGGGTTCTCCTGCAGGTTCAGCCACCATGCCGGTTCCGGGTTCGCCCACCCGTTCATCGCCAACGTGACCAGGTTGTCGCCGTCCTCGACGTAACCGAGGATCACCGCGCGCGGCTGTCCGGTGCGCCTGCCGATGGTCGTCAGCCGCATGGTACCCCACCGCTTTCCGCGCTGCCGCCACAATGCGCGCCTGCCCGGCAGGATCCGATACAGGCCACGATGCACCGACCAGGCCGCGCGGACGAACCAGCGCGGCGGCAATTTCGGGGATTTCGGCGGCCCTGTGACGGACATGGCGTCCTCCCAACTCGGCGGCGGCCGGATCTGTCCCGACGGTAGGCAAAAGCGGACAATCCGAGAAGGGCCGAACGTCCCCGTCGCTGCTTCGCCCGCTTTTCCGGGACAACGCGGTGGCGACAACGCGGTGGCGCCGACCACCGGTCACCGAACGGAACCCCGCCGGAGGTCCCGCACGGGACAAAAGTCCCCGCAACGGAGTTCCTGCGGACGCGGTGAATCGGATGCCCGACGCCCTAGCGTCGACGTGGGAGGAGGCGTCATGCGTGTGCGGGACATCATGTCGCATCCGGTTTTGACGGTGCGGGAATCGACCACGGTCAAAGCGGCGGCGGATCTGTTGTCCAGAAAGGGTTACACCGCCATGCCGGTGGTCGACGAAAACGACCGGGTCGTCGGTGTGGTGACCGAGGCCGACCTGGTACGCGAGCAGTTCCCGCGCGATCCCCGGTACCGGACCAGTGCGGACGACGAGCGCGAATCCCCGCCGAAGAAGGTCGGCGAGGTGATGACCACCCCGGCACAGGTGTGCCCGTCGACCATGGACGTCGCCCAGCTCGCCGAGGTCATGGTCACCGAGCACCGGCGCTGCATGCCCGTCGTGGACGCCGGTCGCCTGGTCGGCATCGTGACCCGGCGGGACCTGCTGCGGGTGCTCCGCCGCACGGACCGGGAGATCGCCGCCGACGTGCGCCGTCACCTGGCGATGCTGGGTGACGCCGGCCGGTTCACCGTCTCGGTGCGGGAAGGCGAAGCGATCGTGATCGACCAGTTCGACGACCCACAGGAGCGGCACATCGCGCAGGTGGTCGCAGAGGCCGTCCCCGGGGTGACGAAGGCCAGGGTCGTCCCTGCCCCGCGCTGGTCTGGGACGGAGTGACCCGCGCCGATCCCCCGCCCGCGCCACTCCGTTGCGTACGCGGTCCAGGAACCGGTCAGAGCGCGATCCAGGAGACCGTGAGGAAGTAGATCAGCACGGACAGCAGGTCCTGCACCACCGTCGCCAGCGGGCCGGATCCGTAGGCCGGATCCACGCCGAACCGGTCGAACAGCCACGGCAGGGCCATCGCAACGGTCGTGGCGGTGGCGCTGGCGGCGAACACGGCGACGGCAACCGCCAGCGCGAGATCGGCCAGCCCCCACACGCCCCAGATCACCGGTAACGTCAGGAGGGCGAGCAAGGCCCCCAGTGCCAGCCCGGTGACGGTTTCCCGCAGTGCCACTCGCGCGACTCCGGCGCCGACGGACAGTCCGCGGATGATCAACGCCTCGGTCTGCGTGCCGACCGCGTCGGCGATGTAGACGACCCCGGGGACGAACAGCGCGATCAGCACCTGTTGCTGCAGCTGCGCCTCGAACGCGCCGACCAGGCCCGCGGACAGCAACGCCCCGGCAAGGCCCATGAGCAGCCAGGGCAGCCGATGCCACAACCGGCGCCGCACCGGCTCGGTGATCGCCAGCCGTGCCCTCCTGGTGGACGCCAGGAACCCGCCGAGCCTGGCCATGTCCTCGTCGTGCTCGGCCAGCAGCACCCCCAGCAGCCGCTGCGGCGGCACCAGCCCGGCGAAACGACCGGCCTCGTCGATCACGGCGAGCCCTGCTTGCCCGTGCTGGACCGCCACCCACGCCGCCTGCTCCTGGTCGGCGCCCGGTGCGACCCGTGGCGGATCGGTGTCCATCACGTCGGCCAGCCGTGCGCCGGGCCGAGCGGCCAGCAGCCGTTCGATCGTCACCACGCCGGCCAGCCGCTCCCCGGCACAGACCGCGATCACGCCGGCGCTGTCGAACCGCTGCCCGCGCATCCCCGCCAGCAGGTCCGCCACCCGATCGTCCGGGGCAGCAATGGGCACGCTGCCGGTGGCGTGTGCGGCCGCGGTCTCCACCGCTGCGGCGAGCCCAGGCGGCCGACCGTGGCCGGCCGTACCGGGCCGCCCGCTCAATCCGCTGCCTTCTCCGGCCGGACCACCATCACCGGGCACGCCGCGTGGTAGATCAGCTTCTGGCTGGTCGACCCCAGCAGCAGGCCGCGGAAACCGCCCAGCCCGCGGCTGCCCACCACGACCAGCTGCGCATTCCTGCTGAACTCGATCAACGCCGGTCCCGGGCTCTGGTGCACCAGCTCCCGGCGCACCTGCACGCTCGGATACTTCTCCGACCAGGCGGCGAGGCGCTCGGCGAGGATCTCCCGCTCGAGCCGGTCCAGCGGCGGCCAGTCCGGGATCGGCTCGGCCAGGACCGCTTCGGCGAAGGCGCCGCTGAAGGCGTGCACGGCCGTCAGCGGCGCGCGCCGTCTCAGTGCTTCCTCGAACGCGAGGGCGAGCGCCCGCTCTGACAGTGGTGATCCGTCGACGCCCACGACCACCGGCGCGGTGGCCGGGTCTGTCTGGTCGCCGTGCACGACCACCACCGGGCACGGCGCATGCGCCGACAGCTGCGGCGCCAGCGGCCCGAGTACCACGATGTCGGTGAGCCGGTGGTGCTCGGGAGCGCCGAGAACCAGCATCTGCGCTCCGCGCGCCACGTCGAGCAGCACCGCGTTCGGGCTGTCTTCCCGGATCTCCGTGCGCACGTCGCCGGCACCGAGGCTTTCCGCGTACCGGACCGCGTCGTTGAGCAAGGCGTTGCCGCGCGCCCAAACGGCATCGACCACCTTCGGCGTGGGCGGAAGTACGCCTGCGTAGTGGTCCGGCACCCCGAGCGCATGGGTCAGCAGCAGCGGCGCGTCGTACAGGGCGGCCGTCCGCACCGCCCACCGGATGGCTTGCCGTGCCCCGGCGGAGCCGTCGACCCCGACGACGAGCGGCTTGGTGTCAGTGGAACTCATGCTTCGACGCTAGGTCACCGGCCGCTCGTCCGGCCCTTGCCGCAAGTCCTCAATCGCAGGGACTTGCGCACCGTCGACGCAGGTGACGGCGCCGGAATGGGCCGTGTCCGGCCAGTGGGTTCACCGGGCCGCCGCCCACCCACCGGTCCGACGCGGGCGCGGCGGGGTCAGCATCGGCGCGGGATGCCCCAGCCGCATCAGCACGTGCGGGAAGCCCGCCAGGCCGAGGTGCTCGATCAGCCCGGCACGGACCTCTCGCAGATGCAGCGACTGGGTGTGCACGGAACCCACCATGCCCCGCACCACGGCCGCCAGCCACACGCGCTGGGTCGCCACACCAGCGCGCAAGTGGTCGATGCGGGTGTCGCCGGAGGTGATCACCAGCAATGTCGTCTGCCGGCGCAAGCGCTCCACCAAGGTCGGCTGGTCCGGCAGGCGAGTACTGGTCCGGATCAACGCCCACGGCATGGTGTCGAAATCGCCGAGCGACTCCTGCTGCGACCATGCGGCGAGGTCACGCTGATATCCGGCGTCGGCACGCAGCGCGGCCGCGGCGTAGCCGAGGAGCCGCGCGGTCGCGGCAATGCCCGCGTCGTCGTCGATGCGGATCACCTGGGTTTCCTCGACACCGTGCCCGTCCGGCCCGTGCTCGCTGATGATGCGCGCGCAGGTGTCGTGGTTCACCGGCTGCTCGCCGAACGGGCGCCGATAGCTGTGCCGGAGGAACACCGCAGCGAACAGGTGCCGCTCCCGTTCGGTGACCAGCAGCCCGCCGTCGACGGTGACCCGGGCCAGCACCTCGGTTCCGTGGTCCGGGTCCAGCCGCAGCGTGGTGCGCAAGCCGCGGCCGCGGAGTGCGATCTCGAGCGTGGCGGCAGCCGCGCCGCAGGACACCAGCCGGTCACGCCGCACGGCTTCGGGGAGGCTTTCCTGCCCCCGGTCGTTGCGGCACAGCTCCACGGCGCCGTCCACGAACCGCAACGACCACGGACGTGGCCCGCACACCGCGGGCGAACAGTTCACCGCCTCGGTGATCTCGCGGCGCTGCGCTGCCGTCCACCTGCTCATCTCTCCCACCCGTTCCGCAGAACGCGGGCGGATCGTCCGCCCTGGCGTCACGCCTGTCCGAGCCGCCGAGGCACGTTTCGCCACACCGTGCCCGTCGCGCCCGGATCAGACGTACTTGCAGCCTGCTGGACACCGACAGCGCCCGGCAGCTCGCAAAGTCCCCGGCCGATGGGACTTTCTGCCCGCGCATCCGGACCCGGCCGGGCGACTTCCCGCACTTCTTTCCGGCCACCCGGGCCGGGCACGCTGGCAGGATGCACGCACTTGTGGTCTACGAATCGATGTACGGCAACACCAAGGCGATCGCCGAGGCGATCGCCCGCGGCCTCGCATCGGCCGCGCAAGTCGATCTCGTCGAGGTGGGCTCGGCACCCAGCACCGTCGACGCCGACGTGCTGGTCGTCGGCG
>NZ_PKFA01000063.1:0-4882 GCF_002919275.1 Thermocrispum sp.
CGCCGGAACACGGCGAGCTCCCGGTCACCGAACAGCTGCATCACCCGGCCAGGATGCGCACCTCACCATCGGGAAGCCGCCGCCACCAGTGGTGGTAACGCTGGAACATGGCGGGCTCCCGGTCACCGAGCAGCTGCATCAGCCGCTCGGCCTCGGCAGCCAGCCCTCGCCACGCCGACCTGGTCAACGGCCGGAAAGCGGTCGCCTCCACCGTTCCGTCCAGCACGCGCCAGACGCCCGCGACCTTGCCATCCACCAGCAGGGTCGGCAGCACGTCGCCGTTGACCCGGGTCACCACCTGGCGAAACTCCGGCGGGATCACCCGGCTGCGGTCGGCGTAGGCCAGCAGGAGGTTGTCCCACATCGGCAGCAGCCGCGGGGGCGCCGGCTCGTCCGGCGCGGGAATCCGCCCGCCGGGCACGTCGTACAGCACGACACCGTCCGGCCCGCGCAGGGTCACCAGCCGGTCCCCGAGCGCCCGCACGGCGTCCTTGACCCGGCTGCGCTGCACCAGGGCGAACTGCGCGATGTCGGCGACGCTTGCCGGGCCGAACGCGGCCAGATATCGGGGAACGACCTCCCGCAGGGCTGCCGCACACTGCTCCGCGGTCGCCCGCACCGGGCCTGCCGTGTCGGCCGCGGCGCGGTAGGCCGGACGCTGACCGAACGACCAGCCTCCTCCGGTCGGCTCGTGCACCAGCGGCGCGATCGCGCGCAGCGCCCGCCACACCCGCGAATGCCCTTCGCCGTCCAGCTGTTCGGCGAGCCATTTCTGCAGCTCCGTGCTCGTTCGCGGGCTCGACGCGAACTCCAGCAGCGCAGGCACCAACGCGTCCGTTTCCGCAGGGTCGCGCCCCGTCTCGAAGTACCGCTTGTCGAATGCGGCGCCCCGCAGGGTGGGCAGCGCCGCCACACGCAGCGTGGCATGGTCGTCTCGGTGCGCGGCGTGCAACGTGATGCGCACCAGCGTGGCTTTCAC
This sequence comes from Thermocrispum sp., assembly GCF_002919275.1. NCBI lineage: Bacteria > Bacillati > Actinomycetota > Actinomycetes > Pseudonocardiales > Pseudonocardiaceae > Thermocrispum > Thermocrispum sp. The sequence goes on from NZ_PKFA01000063.1 coordinate 980, forward strand.
CAGCGTGCGCTGCTGGAACGCCCGGTCGACGGCCGCCGGGTCGAAGTCGCTGAGCCTGCTCGCCAATCCCACGTACACCGACTCCGGCTGCTGCGCCTGCACCGCGACCATCCGGCGCACGGCTTCCTCGACCGCGAGCGGCACGCGCTCGAGCAGGACCTGGCGGCTCAGCGAAGCGCGGGTCAGCTGTTCCGCCGAGACCTCGGCGGTGTCTTCGGCGGCGACGGTGTCGGACATGGGGCCGAGGGTACGGCCCACCCCCGACACGGTGGACGAAAAATTCCCACACGCTGGACGACGAACCGGGTACCGAGCACGCTATGGCAGAGCTTCCTTGTGCCGGATCACCCCGGCACCGCGAGCTACCCGGTCGAGCGCCGGCCCACCAGGCCGCGCCCGAGACGTCCGAGGAGAGAGAAGGATGAGACGTCGAAGCTTCCTGGCCGGAGCCGCTGGTGCGGCAGCCACCCCGCTCGTCACCAGTGCGAGCGCGGCGACCGCTGCCCCGGCGGGCCCACCAGGCCGCCCCCAGCACCGGGTGCTGCCCGGTGCCGACGTGCTGGCCGCCGAGGATTGGGCGGACCTGCGTGGCCAGAAGGTCGGGGTGATCACCAATCCGACCGGTGTCACCGGGACGCTGACCAGCATCGTCGACCAGATGCACGACTCGGGTTCGATCGACGTGGTGGCCGTGTTCGGCCCGGAACACGGATTCCGCGGCACCGGCCAGGCAGGTGACGGCGAGGGCGACCACGTCGACCCACGCACCGGGATCATGGTCTACGACGCCTACGGCGCCTCCGCGGCGAAGTTCACCGAGCTGTACCGCAAGTCCGGGGTGGAGACCGTGGTGTTCGACATCCAGGACGTGGGAGCGCGCTTCTACACCTACATTTGGCTGATGTACGAGGCGATGGCCGGCGCGGTCGGGTCGGACATCCGGTTCGTGGTGCTGGACCGCCCCAATCCGATCGGCGGAGACGTCCGCGGGCCGATGCTGCGCGAGGGCTTCCAGTCCGGGGTCGGCAAGCAGCCGATCCTCCAGCAGCACGGCATGACGGTCGGCGAGCTCGCCCGATTCTTCGACGCCGAGCTGCTGCCGGACACCGCCGGTGGCCGCCTCGGCAGGCTCGACGTGGTCCGCGTCCGCGGGTGGCGGCGCAGCATGCGATACGCCGACACCGGGTTGCCGTGGATCCTGCCCAGCCCGAACATGCCGACGCCGGACACCGCGCTGCTGTACCCGGGAACGTGCCTGTTCGAGGCGACCAACCTGTCCGAGGGCCGCGGCACGACCCGGCCGTTCGAGCTGATCGGCGCACCGTACGCGGACTACCGCTGGGCGCACGAGCTGGACCGGCTCGGGCTGCCCGGCGTCCGGTTCCGCGAGGCCTATTTCGCGCCGACGTTCAGCAAGTACGCCGGTGAGGTGTGCGCGGGTGTCCAGGTGCACATCGTCGACCCCAGGCGGGTCGAGGCGATCGCGGTGGCCACGCACATGATCGTCACTGCGAAGCGGCTCTACGATGCCTTCGACTGGCGAGCTGGCGACACCCCGCACGGGCGGTGGATCGACCTGCTCACCGGGTCGGACCGGTTCCGCACCATGGTCGACGGCGGAGCCACTGCGGAGGAGATCATCGCGGCCTGGCGCGACGAGCAAGCGGAGTTCGATCGTCGGCGCCGGCCCTATCTGCTGTACCGGGGATGACACGATGCGCAAGACACTCGCGCTGATGGTGGTGGCGGCGATGGCCTTGGGCGTGACGACGGCGCAAGCCGGGCCCGCCCCTGGGAACGCCGGCCGATACGACAGACCACTTCCGGGCTTCTCGCCCGCACACACCACGCTCACCGAAGCGCCACCGGAGGCCGTCGGGCTGGATCCGGAGCCGATCGAGAAGGCACTGGCCGCGGTCCGGGCCGCCACCGAAGCGCCCGGCGGCGAACTCCCGCTGCTGCCCGGCGCGGTGACGGTGCTCGGCCACCAGGGAAGGATCGTCGCCAAGGAGGCCACCGGCTGGGCGCTGCGTTACGCCGACGGCGAGGGCACCGAGCTGCCGGCGGACGAGCGGCTGCCGATGCGCACGGACACGATCTTCGACATGGCGTCGGTGTCCAAGCTGTTCACCTCGATCGTGGTGATGCAGCTGGTGGAGGCGGGCAAGGTCGAGCTGGACGCCCCGGTGGCCCGTTACGTGCCGGAGTTCGCCGAGAACGGCAAGGAAGCCGTGACCGTCCGGCAACTGCTGACCCACACCTCCGGCCTGCCCGCGTGGCTGCCGCTGTGGTCGCAGTACCCGGACGTCCCGTCCCGGCTGCGGGCCGCGCTGACCGCCGAGCCGGTCGCCGAGCCGGGCACCGCCTACGAGTACTCGGATCTGAACCTGATCGCGCTCGGCGTGCTGGCCGAGCGGGTCAGCGGCAAGCCGCTGGACGACCTGGTCGCCGACGGCATCACCGGCCCGCTCGGCATGCGCGACACCGGCTACAACCCGAGTCCCGCGCTGCGCGACCGGATCGCCGCCACCGAGTACCAGTCGACGCCGCCGCGCGGCATGGTGCACGGCGAGGTCCACGACGAGAACGCCTGGTCGCTGGGCGGTGTCGCGGGACACGCCGGCATCTTCTCCACCGCCGGGGACATGGCGGTGCTGGCCCAGGCGCTGCTCAACGGGGGCAGCTACGGCGGCAAGCGGATCCTGTCCCGGCGCAGCGTGGAGCTGATGATCACCAACTTCACGCCGGAGTTCCCCGGCGACGACCACGGCCTCGGCTTCGAGCTGAACCAGCGCTGGTACATGTCCGGGCTGGCCAGCCCGCGCACCGCGGGCCACACCGGCTTCACCGGGACCTCGCTGGTGATCGACTTCCCGTCGCGCTCGTTCGCCATCCTGCTGACCAACCGGGTCCACCCGACCCGCACCAGGGGCAGCATCAACCAGGTCCGGCGCGACGTCGCACAAGGGCTGGCGGAGGCGCTGGCCGTGCGTCCCCGGCACGGCCGCGACGCGTGGTTCTCCGGTGTCGCTCCCGACACCACGGCCACGTTGGACGCCCCGGTGACCGTCCCGGCCACCGGTGCCCGACTGGGTTTCGACCTGTTCATCGACCTGGAATCCACCGAGTCGCTGTTCCTGGAGACGTCCACCGACTCGGGCCGGACGTGGTCGCCCGTGCCGTTCACGGTGTACGACCGGGGCACGGCCACGCACACTGACGGGTCGTACACCGACAGCGGCAAGCGCCGGTGGATGCGAGTCCGCGCCCAGCTCGAGGGCGGCGACCGGATCGTTCGCTGGCGGTCGGTGACCGATGCGACGGAGGCGGGCCGAGGCGTCTTCGTGGACGGGATCCGGGTGACCGCCGGGCCGAAGGTCCTGCTCGACGCGGAGCGCCACCCCGAAGTGCTCACCGCGGACGGCTGGCGGGCCGTCGAGCGCTGATCCCGGCGGGTCTCGCGCCACGAGACGGCAGACCGCCGGGCGCTGACACGCGCCCGCCATGTGATCCGGCGGCAGGTCGTCGAGCAACGACATATCACCCGCGGGTCCAGCCAGGTCCGCCGGCACCGCAGCCGCACGTCGGCCCGGTGGGGGCCAGGTGGAGCTCAAGGGCACAATCGTGAACGTGCCGCACACGCCTGGCCTCGCCGCAGCGTGCTGCTTCGCGGTGTCGACACGACGTGCTACCTCGTTGTGCGCGAGCGCACGTGACGCGCCCACGCAACGGCCGACACCCACTCGCGCACCAGCCCGCGCACACGACCCGCACCCAGGTCGCTGCCACGCGCACACAAACGACCGACACCCGGGTCGCCGCCACGCGCACGCAAACGGCCGACATCCACGTTGCCGCACGAGCCCACGCAACGACCGGCATCCACGTCGCGCACCAGCCCGC